>JAQTSC010000005.1 GCA_028711505.1 Candidatus Paceibacterota bacterium
TCCTTTTAAGCACTTGGTCGCGCACTTCTTTGGAAATGCGGTGTTTCTTTGTTATTGTCATATACCCCAATTATATTGGCTGCTAAATATTGTACAAAGAGTGTCTTAGATTTGGGGTACCTACCATAAGGTATGTTTTCGGCCTTTGTCGCAAACTGGGAATCAGAACTTTGGGCACGTTTCTTTTTGGACTGCCGGGAGAAAGCAAAGAGTCTTGTGAAAAAACCATTGAATTTGCCAAAGAAATAGGTGCGGATTTCGCTTCTTTTAATATTCTGATACCGAGAATGAATACTAATATCAGAAAACAGGCGATAGAAAAAGGATGGGTTAAAAGCGGAATAAAAGTCATGGACCAAAGCGGAAATTTTTCCGTTATGGGCAGCGACAAGATGACGGCTGAAGAAATTTTGGGGCTGAAGGAAAAAGCCGACAAGAGTTTTTATTTAAGACCGTCTTATCTTCTTAGAAGGATTGCGTCCATAAGAAATACGTATGAGCTAAAGCTTTTGGTTATAAACGGATTTTCCGTGATAAATCAAATTTTTAAAAGAAAAGATGACTAAAAATATTTCATGCCCGTTGTGCGGAGATAGCGGAGTTTTTTCTTGGAAAAAGAAAGAAAAATTTGAAGTGCTTAAGTGCAAAAAATGCGATTTGGGATTTGTCGCCCCCGATTTTTTGCCAGAAGATTATAGAAATCAATATTTGGAGGACAAATCGTCAAGGGTTGAATATTATAAATCAGCCGATGATTGCGACGGATGGTATTTTCGCAGAAATCTGAAAAAATTGGAGAAATTTATCAAGCCTGGTTCTATTCTGGATATCGGCTGCAGTGTCGGAACTTTTTTGAAAGAGGCTCAAAAAAAAGGATGGCAAGCCGCCGGGGTGGAGCCGAATTTAAAGGCCGCTGAAATCGCCCAAAAATACGGAAAAGTTTATTCGGATTTTTTTGACGAAAATTTTGGCGCGTCGGGATTTAGCGCCGTGCACATGTCTGACACCATAGAACATTTGTCCAATCCTTTAGCTGTTTTAAAAACCGCCCGCGGAATTTTGTCTGAAAAAGGGATTTTAATGGTAACGACCTGCGATATGGACAGTTTTTTGGGAAAAGCTTATCAGATAAAGCCGAGGGAACACCTTTTTTATTTCAATAAAAAATCTTTAAGGCGAATTTTGGAGCAGTCTGGTTTTAAGGTCCTTCTGCTCGAAAGAATTACCCGAAAAAGAAGCTTTTCGGGATTGGAAAAAAGCACGACGGAAATCGGGTTAATCGGCAAATTTTTTACCAAATTCAGGTTTTTCCACAGACCGATGAGTTTTCTTTCCGGCCTCCTGTTCTACGACGAGATTTTAGCGATCGCTGAAAAAAGCAAGCAGACTGGTTTAAAAGATTGCGGCATTGGCGCGAAAAAACAGCATAATTTTTCTAAAATGGATATCTTGTTGATTTATCCTCCCATTTCGGTGAACGAAAGATATTCCAGCAATGTCGGCAAGGCCGGAGGAAATCTCGCGCCTCTTGGAATCGCGAATGTGGCGGCTTACTTGAGGGAGAAAGGTTTTAATACCGGAATTATTGACGCTGTTGCCGAAAATTATACTATTAATGATTTGGCAAAAAAGATTTTGGAAATAAATCCGAGGGTTGTCGGGATTTCCGCTTTAACATCCAATTTTTTCAGGGCGGTTGCTGTAGCCAAAGAGATAAAGAAAATTCTTCCGGACGCCCTTGTTATAATAGGAGGCCATCACGCGGCCATAATGCCTTTGGAAATAATGAGGGAAAATGAATGTTTTGATATTTTGGTTAAGGGCGAAGGAGAGCTCACGGCGAAAGAAGTTATGGAGGAATATAAAAAATTCGGTTGGAACAGGGAAGATTTCTTAAAAAAATGCGGACAAATAAAAGGCATTTATTTTAAAAGTGGAGATGAAGTGATTTTTACCGGAGACAGGGATATGATTGAGAACTTGGACGCCTTGCCTTTTCCGGCAAGAGATCTTCTGCCGATGGATAAATACCTTCCTTTGCCGAATCAGTATAAAAGAGCTCCTGTCGCCAATATGGTGGCGATACGGGGTTGTGTTTTTAACTGCACTTTTTGTTCGAGCGCTTCAATGTTCGGCCGGAAAATAAGGCTGATGTCTCCGGAAAGGACTGTAAATGAAATAGAATATCTTATAAAAGAATACGGCGTTAAGGAAATTTCTTTCTGGGACGATGCCATAACGGTAAGCAGGGAATGGATGATGAAGTTTTGCGATTTGATATTGGAAAAAGGAATAGATATAACTTGGACTTGTTATTCTAGGGTAAATACCGTCGATGAAGAACTGCTTCGCAAAATGAAAAATGCCGGCTGTTGGAATATTTTTTTCGGTTTTGAATCGGGAGACCAAAAACTTTTGGATAATATAGATAAGCGCATAACTTTGGAACAGATTGAAAAAGCGAACGATTTATGCAAAAAAGTAGGAATAGAAGTAAGAGCTTCTTTCATGCTGGCTCTTCCTGGAGAGACTCCGGAGCTTGGACAGAAAACCATAGATTTCGCCAAAAAATTGAATCCGGATTACGCGCAATTTTCCGTGACAACTCCGTACCCGGGGACAAGGCTTTATGATGAAGCGGAAAAATACGGAACGCTCACTAAAAATTTTTCCGAATATCACGGTTGGAGCCCCGTTTTTGTTCCTTTCGGATACAAAAATAGGGAGGAGATTGAAAAAATTGAAAAAAGGGCAATGAGACAGTTCTATATGAGACCGGCGTATATTTGGGGTAGAATAAAAAAGATAGACAGTTTTGAAGACATAAAGAGGTACATGAAAGGTCTTACGTTTGTTTTAGGTTTTATAAAAGGGAAAAAATAAATTTTTATAAATCATGAATGTTTCCGCGGCAAGGATAATAGACTATTGGGTTGGCGTGCCGGCATGCTTTTTTTTGACGCTGCTTAGAAAGGCAAAAAAACTTCTTTTTTTTAACGGGAGGGAACAAGCCGGTGTTTCAAAAAAATTTCTTTTTATAGAACTTTCCGAGATGGGAAGCGCCATCTTGGCTTATCCGGCGATGAAATATATTAAAGATAGTTATCCCGAAGCGGAGCTGTTTTTTATGATTTTTGAAAAAAACAGGGCAAGCGTTGACATTCTTAAAACCATCCCCAAAGAGAATGTGCTTACTGTAAATATTGATTCGGTTTTTAATTTTTTTCGCGATTCCTTAAAAAATATAATAAGAATGCGCAGGGAGAGATTTGACGCGGTTTTTGATTTGGAGCTTTTTGCGCGGTCGACGGCAATTTTAACTTATTTAAGCGGCGCGCCTAAAAGAGTCGGATTTTATAAATATAAAATGGAAGGGCTTTACAGGGGCAATTTGCTCACTCACAAAATCCAGTATAATTTTCAGCAGCATATAAGCAAAACATTTTTTTCTTTCGTTAAATCGGCGGAAAATGCTTTTCAAAACAAGCCGACAATGGATAACGGCATCTTTCCGGATAACTTAACCCCTGCCGTCTACGAGCCGGGTCCGGATAACATAAAATTGATTTGGGAGAAACTTAAAAAAATAAATCCCGCCATAAGCGAAAGAAGCAACATCGTTATTTTAAATCCAAGCGGAGGAGACTTGCCCATAAGATCATGGCCCGTTGAAAATTTTACGGCGCTTGCGGGAAAAATTCTGGAAGACAAAAATAATTTTGTGGTGCTTACCGGTGCGAAATCCGATATTCCGGTTGTTGAAAAAATAAATAGCGCTTTTAATTCAGAAAAAGTCATTGATTTGTCGGGCAAGACGGAGTTCGGCGAACTCCTGGATTTATATTGCGTTTCCGATGTCCTGGTTACGAGCGACAGCGGTCCGGGGCATTTTGCTTCGCTTACCCCTATTAAGAATTTTGTTTTTTTTGGACCGGAATCGCCCAATCTTTATTCTCCCCTGGGAGAAAATACCAAGATTTTTTTTGAAAATTTCCCATGTTCGCCGTGCCTTTCCGCATTCAACCACAGAAGCACCGTTTGCGAAGAAAATAAATGCGTTAAAGCCATTTCTGTGGATAAAGTTTACGAGTTAATAGAAAAAGAATTGAAAAAATGAACAAACCGTCTTTAAGGGTTTTATTTTTTGTTTTAATTTTTTGTTTCTCTTTTTTTGTGTGGTATTCGCCGGTTTTATTGAAAGGGTACGCTCCTTATAAAATAAAAGATTCGATTTTGCTTGCCAGAAATATCGAGATTTCCGGAGTGTATGGATATGAAAACGGAAAGAATGTTATTTTGGCTCCTTCCTTGGCAAAAGATTCGGCTGAGCAATCTTTGGCCGGTAACCGATTGACCGCCTTTTTGTATTCCAGAGTTTTTTCTGCTCTTGGCTTTTTAAGCCCGGGTCAACTGGTTTTGTTTTCAATTTTTTTGAATTCTTCGGCTCTCGTAGTTTTTTCCATTATTGTTTCCCGTCTCTTTGGTTTTAAGCTGACAGCTTTATTTTCTTCTTTGTATGTGCTGGCGCCTTTTAATTGGCAGCAGATTTATTCAATCGGTTCTTACGAATTCGCGATATTTTTTGTTTCTTTATTTTTTGCTTTCTTTATTTTGGGCCGCGATAATAAGCGGGAAAACTTTTTCTTGGCTGTTTCCGGTATTTTTTTGGCGTTGGCCGTTATGGCAAAGGAGGCATTTTTTTTGCTGATACCTCTCGTTTTTTTATATTTGTGGTTTTCCCGCGGACGGCGTTTTGTCGCCCCTTTTCTTGTCCCGCTCATTTTGATTCTGTCTGTTTTTTACGTTCCGTCTTTTTTCAAAAAAGACGGCGGTAATGTTTATTCAAAATTGTTTTTTGCCGGCAGTAATCAGGAAAAAAAATTCCTGGATTTTGAAAATTACGGGCATCTTTATCCCGATCCCTATACATACCATTTTGAAAAAGGCGAATTTTTAAAAAATTACAAAGAGCAGATTGAAAATACCGGTTTTTTTGGGTCTTTGCAGATGAAAAAAGTTTTGGCAAACGTTGGAGAGCGGGGTGTCGGCATCGGCGAAAGATTTTTTCTGGGATGTTCGCTTGCCTTCGGGCATATGGAATATTTTCTTTCTCTTGAAAAAGGAGGCGGTCCGTTTTTTCTGTTTTTTGCAATCCTGGGGCTGTTTTTTGTTCTGAAAAAAAGAGACAGGGAACTTTATCGATTCTCCCTCTTTTGGACACTGGGAACGCTTTCCCTTTTGTCGTTTGTTGTCTTGGCTTCAAGAACTCATATGGTGGATTTTTGCTGGCTGCTTCCGCTTCTCTCTTCTCTCGGAGTTTTTTATCTATTGTCTGTTTTTAAAGAGCAGTCGGGTTTTTCCGGAAAGAAATTTTATTCGCTGTCTTTTTTTCTGATTTTTGTTTCTCTTTTTAATCTTTACCTTGCCAATCGTTTAGCTTTCGGTCTTATCTATGGCGAAACAAACAGCGTTTTAAAAATTGAAGATTACGCGAGGCGGATGAAAGATGAAAAAACCGAAAAAGACATCACTGCCGTCGGGTTCGGGCTGCAAGATTCTTCGGCTCTTAATTATCTGTCGGAAAAATCTCTCGTCATTTTTAACCCGGAAACGGTAGAGCGTCTCATTGAAGAGAATAAGCTTAAGGAAGCCTTTGATTATTTCGAAGTAGATTACGTTTTGGGATACAATGATGTCCTTTCGGAAAAAATTTTTGAATCGTCCGGAATCAAATCGTTTCCGCTAAAAGCCGAATAGCCAAACGGAAAAATTCGCCTGTTTTTTGAATTTTTCCCGATTTTCGTCAGGCAAGAAATTTTTTATACCAGCAGACAAGCCCGACTAACACAAGCGTCAGGTAATTTGCCATGATAAGAAGAGAAAAAAGTACTATGGTTTCCTTCGCTATTCCGAACGGCGAAAGCAGAAAGATAAAAACAGCTTCTCTTGCTCCTATTCCCATAACTGATATTGGCAGAAGCGCGGCTAAGACAGAGAAAGCTCCGAGAAAAGAGACAAAGAAAAAACTTAAATGCTCGCTGATTCCGACACTGGCCGCAAGAAGATTTATGATGAAAAAATAAGAAATCCAGGCAATTGCCGTCAAAAAGAAAATAAAAAGGCTTCTTTTAAAGTTATATTGTTTAAGTCCCAGAAAAATATCTTTTATTATCTCTTTGGCTTTGTCGTTGGTTTTGTATAAATACAGCGTTAAAAAACCCGCGAATATGGCTATCGGCACGATCCATCTTATTATCATGCCGCCGTTGATTTCTATGCGGGGGACGGAAGGAAGAAAAATAAACAATATTGCGCAAAATATCAGTACGAACAAAAGATCAAAAATTTTTTCCAAAACATTGCTTAAAATGGACTTTCCCAGGGAATGCCCGTCTTTTTTCAGGTAAATTATTTTGCTGAAATCGCCGATTCTCCCTGGCGTGGCGATGGCAAGCATTGTTGATATTCCTACGATATAGAAAGCTTCTTTTAGCGAATATTTGATATTTTGAAAACTTACCATTTTCTTGAAACGATAGGAGTTTAAAAGAAGGATAGGAATATAGAGGAGAGAAGCGAACGGCAGATAGACAAGATTTAGATTTGAAATTTGTCCTTTGAAATAGGAAAAATCAATGTCTTTCACAACCCAGAAAAAAATCAAAAAACCTATTAATATGTAGCTTCTTTTAAGCAGTTTTTTTAGCATTTTGAATTAATTTTCCAACAGTTTTATGCCCGCTATCGTTTTTCTTGCGAACTCTTTGTACGATTTTATGTTTTTTATGGTTTTTAATATATATCCCGGCCTGAAGTAAAAGGAAAAATAAGCTCTTTTAAGCATTTTTTTGAGTTCCTTCTTTTTTAAGTTTTCTTCCCACACCATCGGTTTAAAATCAAGCGTTGGGTTTTCGGCAAATTTTTTCCAGTAATCGCAGGGCAGAAGATGTTTTTCCAGCCCCAGAAGATAAAGATCGGTGGCGGGATAAGGGGTTGTTATGGAAAAGGTTACAAAATCGGGGTTGATTTTTTTGGCGAATTTAACCGTGTCGGATATTTCCTTTTTTGTTTCGCCCGGAGACCCTATCATAAAATAACCCAAAGTTTGAATTCCGATTTTTCTTGTGAGGGAAAAAGCTTTTTCCACTTGTTCAAGAGTTATTCCTTTTCTTAGGGTGTTTAAAATTTTTTGCGTTCCGGCTTCTACCCCGTAATGTATTCTTTGGCACCCCGCTTTTTTCATAAGAACCAACAGGTTTTCGTCAATCGTATCAACGCGCGCTCTCACATCCCAGCCAATATTTAATTTCCTTTTTAAAATTTCATCGCAAATTTCTACAACCCGCCGCCGGTCAACCGTAAAAGTATCATCGTAAAAAAATATTTCCTGGATTCCTATCTTCGCGCATTCTTCCATTTCATTGACCACGTTTTTCGCGGACCTTGCGCGAAAGATTTTGCCAAGGTGCGGACGATTGCAGAAAAGGCACTTGAACGGGCATCCTCGGCTGGAAAACATCGTGGTTATCGGCGTTTTTCTGGAAATGACAGATTCGTATTTTTCATAAGGCAAAAAGCGCCTGTCGGGGAAGGGCAGAGTGTCAAGGTCTTTTATCGGTTCTCTCTGTTCGTTTATGACGACTTCTCCGTCTTTTTTAAAACCAAAACCCTTGATTTTATAAAAATTTTCCGGTTGATCTACATTGTCCACGAATTCAGTAAAAGTTTCTTCTCCCTCTCCGAGTACTATAAAATCTATTTCTTTTAAAGAAAGCGTTTCCGCCGGATAAATATGAACATGCGGTCCTCCCAGCACTATTTTTGTTTCCGGTCTTATCTCTCTCATTATCTCGGCCGCTCGGAGAGCGGCAAGCAAAGAAAAAGAAGTGGCCGTTATCCCAAAGATATCGGGCGTTTCTTCGGAAATTATTTTTTTCAGATGCTTATGGTTTATTTTTTCAAGCTGACAATCCAAGATTTTTATTTGATGTTTTTCTTTGGCGGAATTTTTTAGATATGAAGACACATACATCAGCCCGAGAGGCGGCATCGGGTCTTCTTTTTCCTGAAAGATTTTTGGAAGGCTCGGATTTATAGCTTCCAGTTGCGGCGGATTGATAAGTAATATTTTCATTTTGAACTAAGCTTTATAAAGTTTGGTAATATTATTTATTGTTTTCAGTGTTTTTTCAAAATCAATGCCTATCGTCTCGCAATACCACTTTATGGATTCAATTCTTGGTTTGTTTTCTTCCCGAATCAGTTTCAATCCTTCTTCTCTGGAAATGACCCCTTCTCTTATCTGGTTGCTGCGGAAAGTGTCGTTTTCGGTAAAACCGGCGACGGTGTGATAGATGTAATTGTAAAATGGCGCCGTTCCGTCTCCTATTCTCCATGTGGAATCAGTGTCTTTTGCCGTTTCCCAATCGTATTTATCTATGAGCGTGGAGTTTATTTTTTTTTCGTCCCACGCAATATAATGGTAAAGAAATAAATAATTATGAGGAATTGTATAGTGAGACAGAAAGCCGGAGAAAGTATCTATCAATGAAGAATTTATATAAGACGGGTTTAGCAGAAATTGCTTAAAATAATACATGGCAAGATGGGCGGTGTCAAAAAATGGAAGTTTGTGTATGTTTTTTCCGCTGAAGCTAGAACGGATGTTGTTAAATCCGGATTTGAAGTCGGTTTTTTCCAGCGGATTTTCGGAGTAGATTGTAAAATCGGTGCCCAGCTGTTTTTCCAGCCGGTTTATGTGATAGAAATATTGCTTGTCTCCCGCCATAAACAGAGGAACCATGCCTAAATCAGGTTTTTTGAGCCATGCGATTATATTTTTCTTTATATTTTCTCTTTTCCTTCTGATGTCCGCTGAAACGATAATGTGTTCAATTCCGAGCTCTCCGCATATCCTTGCCTGGTTTCTCCGCGCAAGATCCGTAACCATTCCCCAATCATAAGAATAGGCGATTGGTTCTATCTTTAGCACGTTTTTTACGTAGTGCAATCCATAACTGCTGTCTCTTCCTCCGCTAAAAGGGAAAAGACATTTCGGCTTTTCGTTTTTGGGTGTGTTTTTTAGAATTATTTCTTTTAACGCTTCTTCTCCTTTTTTTTCCGCCGTCTTGTGGTTTCTGCAATAATTGCATACTCCTTTTTCGTCAAATTCGATAAAGGGCATGGTTTCCGGAAGAACGCATTTCGTGCATCTTTTAAGTTTATCCACAAAAACAGCGTTTTCCTCGAATTCTTCAATTATCAGTTTTTCTATTTTTGCTTGATCCGGTTTTTTGGTTTCAAAAACCACCCCGCCGTTTTTGTTTGGCGAGACATCCATTATTTTATATGTTTTGCCGCTGCTTGCTACTGGAATTTTATTTCCGCCGCTGAAGGAAAATTTTTCCGCCTTTCGTCCGCTGAAATGAATTACAAATCCAGTATTGCTTTCAACCTGCTGTATTTTAAAATTCCCCGGTATTTTTTTGAAATAATTTTTTTTCAATGTTTGTTCAAGAATATTCCGTTCAGAGGCGAACAAACAAGTATTCTGGGTTTCGCTTAGGCAGAAATAAAGAGAACCGTTGTTTGTCGCGAGGAGCAGACAGTTTTTGTCGTCAAACAGAGTCGCGATGGAAGCCGTTCCTTTTATCAGTCCGAACATTTTTACCGCCGCCTCGGCAATGTCATTTTCCTGTTTCAAAAAAAAGTTCAGGAGATCCGGTATTATTTCTGTATCAACTTTGTAGTCTCTTTTTAGAGAAGGGAATTTTTCCCATAATTCGGCATGGTTCACGATAATTCCATTGTGCACGCAAACGACGCCGCTTTTCGAAACCGGTTGGTTGTTTTTGTTGTTTTCCGCCCCGCCGTCTGTTACGAGTCTTGTGTGGCCGATTACGGCAAAAGGATTGGCGGTATTTTTATCGCGCAAGCCGGAAAATAATTCTTGATAGGTTTTTGATTTTATTAATTTGGAAGCGGGAACGGCATCTTTGCAGATTTGTATCGCGTTTCCCGAAAGCAATGCGACTCCCGAAGCTTCTTTCCCTCGGGATTCTGAAAGAGTAAACAGATGATTTTGAACAGACATCAATAAATCAGGATTCAAATCAGACTGTGTTTTTCTTAATACTCCAAATATTCCGCACATAAATTTTATTTTAAAGAAGTTTTTAGAAGTGTAAAAAATCCCCGACTGTATTTCTTGAAGCTCTCCAGGGAATTTATTGTTTTAATAAATCTGAAAAATACCTTCGGCCTCATGTAGAAAGATATAAGCGCTTTCTTTTGCAGTAGTTTTAACTCTTTTTCGGTCCTTCCTTCCGCCACGAAAGGCAGCGTTTTTTCAGCCCATCCGCCCCATGTATTGTAATTGTCCCAATTAAAAGATTTTATTTTTCCTTCTTTTTTGAGCATTTCAAAAAGAGGCGTTCCCGGATAAGGGATTGTTATCGTAAATTGCGCCCATAAAGGGTCAATTTTTTTCGCGAATTTTATTGTTTTCATGCTTTCTTCTCGCGTTTCGGTCGGCAAACCCAGCATAAAAAACCCTCTTATGGTTATGCCAATTTTTTTTGTAAGGCGGAAAGCTTTTTCCATTTGTTCCAAGGTTTCACCCTTGTTGATTAAGTTTAAAAGCCTTTGCACCCCGCTTTCAACTCCGTAGCTTATCTGCCAGCACCCGGCCTCTTTCATTTTTTTTAGCAGCTCTTCGTCTATCAAATCCATGCGGTTTTCGCATGTCCATCTTATTTTTTTGCTTATCCCTTTTTTTATCATTTCTTCGCACAAGGATAAAACAAAATTTCTGTCTACCGCCAAACTGTCGGCTTCTATATTGAATTCTCTTATGTCGTATTTTTCCATAAGCGATTCCATTTCCTCTATCACTCTTTGCACCGAATGGCGGCGATAAGTTCTTCCGAAGGGATGAGAACAATAAAGGCAATTGAAAGGGCATCCTCTGGCGACTATCAGCGTCGGGGCAAAAGAGCCTTTCATTACGCGTGAAGCCGTAAGCTTGTATTTTTCAATGGGCAAAAGATCCCGGCTTGGAGGAGGAAAATTGTCGATATTTGCTTCAAATTCTCTGGGTTTGTTACGGCTGATTATTCCGTCTTTTCTGTAAAATAATCCGTCTACTTCTTCAACGTTTTTTTCTCCTTCAAGGAACCGGACGAAATCTAAAATTGTTTTTTCTCCTTCTCCGACGCAGGCGAAATCGATTTCCGGAATATCTTTTAAGGTTTCTTCAGGAAGGGCCGTGGCATGCGCCCCTCCGACAATTATTTTTGTTTTCGGGCGGATTTTTTTTATTGTCTCGGCGGTTTTTTTCACCTTGGAATACATCGGCGTAAGCATTGTGATGCCGACGATGTCAAAATCGCACTCTTTTATATGTTCGGCCAGCTGCTCCAAAGTAATTCCCATGGCGGGGCAATCCAATATTTTTACCGGGTATTTATAAGACTGAAGGCTTGCCGCTATGTAAGCCAATCCCATCGGTTCGCTCAAAGCGCCAAAATGCTTGAGTTGTTTGCCGTACCTGTCCTCAAGAGAAAGCGGCGGATTTATCAGTAAGGTTTTTAATTTACTCATTTGTTTTTTTTGATATGTAAAATTGCCTTATGCCCATCTCTTTTAAGGGTGTGTTTTGGCATTTTTCAATTATTTTTTCTCCAAAATTTTTGAGCCATTCGGGACCTGCCGGGACAAGAAGAGTTCCCCTGTGCGTTATCAATTCCATTCCCGCGTCTCTAATCATCTTTTTCACTGTTTTTGACGATAAAAAATTGTGCGGTCCTTCTCCGTGATTTTTAAAGAATAATTCATACAACCTCAAAGGCAGTTCCGCGGTTTTGGGAGGCAGGCTCATTATCAATATTCCTTCGGGTTTTAGCGTACGGCGGCATTCTTTCAAAAATTCTAAAGGCAAGGGCGCGTGTTCCAGCGTTTCAAGAGATATCACATAATCGAAAGAATCTTTTTCAAAAGGGAATTTGTCCAAATTGGTTTCTTCAAAATTTTCTTTTGGAAATTTCTCTTTCGCTTTTTTGATGAATTCATTTGATACTTCCAAATTGAATATTTCCGCGTCGGGGCAGATCTGCCTTATATAAGGAATCGCTTCTCCTGTGCGCGACCAGACGTTTAAAATTTTTTGTCCGGCTAAACTGTTTAAATATTTTGAAGCTTCTCTGAATCTTTGATGATGTGTTTTCCCGATCCGCCCGTTTATTTCGTCGTATTCGTCTCCGACGCCGTCCCAAAATTTTCGGACTTCATCTATGGTAAAATTGTTTTTCATCTTTAATTTTCAAATTTCTTTACGAAATTTTTGTCAACAAATTTGTTCAGCCATTTTTTCTTTACAAAAACCGGTATTAAAAAATATATTTTTAAAAGTAACTTCAGCAGAAATGTTTTTATCTTGGAATTTTTTTCTTGCGGTTTTTTTGAGGCAAAAATATTGTAGCTTATTATTTCTTCGTTTTTCCATTTTCTCGGGACATCAATAGGCTCGGTTTTTTTATAACCGAGAAGAACGTAAGCTACGGGTTCAAGATGCGAAGGAATATGAAATATTTTTTTAAGCTGGCGTTTGGGCGGCAGGTGGCAAGTCCAGCAGGCGCCAAGTCCTAAATCGTGAGCCATAAGAAGCATGTTTTGCGTCGCGGCCGCCGCGCTTTGGACGTTGTCGGCGTATTCAGAATTTTTTGTCCGGCTGTCGTATAAAACCAAAATTCCCAACGGCGAATTTTTTATGTTCGCGGAACCGCCCATGTCGATTATTTGCTGTTTCTTTTGCGTATCGTCTATGACAATAAAATGCCAGCCTTGTTCGTTGCAGGCTGAAGGAGCAAAAGAGGCTGCTTCAATTATTTTTTCTACAGCCTCTTTGTCCGGTATTTTTTCTTCGAAAATTCTTACGCTTCTTCTGCTTTTGATAAAAGACAGGATATCCATATTTTAGTTTTATTTTCTTTCTCTTCTTAGCACTGCGATTTGGTCTGCAAGAAGCCCGTTAAAAAAAAGCAGCATGCCGGCGATTATTATTACGACCGCGGAAGTGGGGAAACTGCCGTACCTTATTATTCCGTCAACGCCGAAAATTATTCCAAAAACCAGGGTTAAAACGCTTGGCGGCAGGAATATTTTCAAGGGATTAAAAAGCATTATCATTCTTAAAATAAGAAGAAAAGTCTGAGTTCCGTGTTTCATTGAAACCGTGCTTTTTCCCTCTCTCTTTTTTATTTCGATCGGCACATAAGCGACGAAAAGGCCTTCGGTAAGAAAACACATTGTCAAAGTTGTTGACGTTGAAAAACCGTCCGGAAGCAGATGTTTGAAACGGTTGAAATGTTCTTTTCTAAAAATTCTGAAACCGGAATTTATGTCGGGAATTTTTTGCCCTGTTAAAAATTCCGCGGTCCACTTCAGAATTTTTTTACCGGGCTGGCGGATCAACGGACCCTTGTATCCTTTTCTTTCTCCCAAAACCATGTCGGCTGTTTTTCGTTTTTCCAAAAGAGACGGAATATATTCATTTTGATGCTGGCCGTCTCCGTCAAACCAGATAATCCATTCATATTTGGAATTTTCCACGCCTTCTTTTATGGAGGCGCCGTAGCCCTTATTTTTCGGGTGGGTTATTACTTTTATTCCGTCCATCCCCTCTAGCTCTTTCGCGGTCGCGTCGGTTGACCCGTCGTTTACGACAATAATTTCATATTTATCGAAAAAATTCGTCTCAAGATATGTTTTAAGCCCGGAGACTGTTTTTCTCACTGCCTTTTCTTCGTTGTAAGCGGGAATTATTACAGAGAATGGTTCCATGTCTTTTTATTTTAATAATTACTCTATTTTAGATTATTTGCCCTTTTTTACAAGGATTTTGACCTTTGAATCTGGTGTGATAAAATCGAAGCATGGTTAAAATTACGCAAAAACATAATGATTGCATCGGCTGCGGAGTTTGTGTCGCCGCTTGTTCCGATTTTTGGGAAATGGGGGACAACAATAAAGCAAAACTCAAAAATGGAATTCTAAACAGCCAGACGGGAAATTACGAACTGGAGACAAGCGAGCCGTCGTGCAACAAAGACGCGGCCGATATGTGTCCGGTAAAAATCATAGAGATATCTTAATTATCTTCCTTTGCTTCCGAGCACCACGGAAATTGTCTTAGCCGTAATCGCGATATCCAAAATCAGCGAGCGGTTTTTGATATAATATAAATCGTACTGAAGTTTTTCCATTGCGTCTTCAACGGAAGCCCCGTAAGGAAATTTTATTTGAGCCCACCCGGAAAGTCCGGGTTTTACAATATGCCGCATCGCGTAATGCGGCACTTCTTTTTCCAGGTCTTTTACGAATTCCGGACGTTCCGGCCTCGGCCCGATGAAAGACATCTCGCCCCTTATCACGTTTATTAATTGAGGCAGTTCGTCCAGCCTGGTTTTCCTTAAAAAATTTCCGATCCCTGTTATTCTCGGGTCTTCTTGTTTGGTCCAAACCGCGCCGTTTTTTTCCGCCTTGTCTACCATTGTCCTGAGTTTTATAAGCTCAAAAATTTTTCCGTCTTTACCGACTCTTTTTTGCCTGTAAAAAACAGGACCCTTGCTCCACATTCTTATAAGAACAGCCAAAAAAGGAAATAAGATAATTGTCGGGGCGCATAAAATCAGAGCGAGAACCAAGTCAAAAGCCCTTTTTATTTTTTTGTAAATTTTTTTATTTATTTCAAAAAGATTTTTTAAAAACCATTCTTCGCTTATCAGGTAGACCGGAATTCTTTCAACAAGAGACTCATAAAAATTTTCAAAGTCCATTACGCTTATTCCGGCAAGAACCGTTTCGTATAGTTTTTTTGCCGTTGCGGCATTTCCCATTATTTGGCGGGACGCGGCGATTATATCCGCGTTTTTGTTTTTCGCTATTTCGGTCAAGTTTCCTTCGACCTCTGCCATTACTCCGGCTGATTCGTAGCCAAGATAGGGATTTGTGTCCAGAATTTTAGCTATGTATCTGATTTCTTTTGATTCTCCCAAAAACAGCACGCGCGTTTTCTCTGTTTTGCCGGATATCAGCCAAAAAAGGTGCCTCCATGCGGTTAAAAGAACCAAAAGCAATGTTGCGTCTATCAATAATGTCGTCTTCGGCTCTATGTTCGTGTAGGGTATGAGATAAAAAACGAACACCGCCAAAGTGACGGCGGCAGCCATTGTTTTCAAAACCAATTCCCCCGTTTTTTTGATTGAATAAAAATTTTTAAGTTCGTAAAGTCCGGCGATGTAGAATACGACAATCCACAGCATGTGTACTGTCAAAAAAGGAAACTGATGGAAATACCACATCTTCCCGTCCACAAATTTTTGATGTCTTAGAAAGAGGGAGAGGTATAGGCAAATATAAAATAACGCCGCGTCACCGGCGAGAATGAGAAAAATTTTTGGTTTTTGCAGGCGAGCCATATTTTAGGTATAACCCCGTTTTACGCCATAAAAGTTTGCTTTGGCATTATTGTTAAGATTACCTCTTTATGTTAATTTGTAAATAATGTCTGCAAAAAACATAAGGTATGTATCAAATGTCATAAAAGCCGGGCTTTTGGTTTTGCCTGTTATCTCTTTGATTGTTCCCGGTTCGCTTTTCTTTCCTTTTATAACAGGGAAGAATTTCTTTTTCAGAGCGCTTGTGGAAATTTTGTTTTTTCTTTGGGTTTTAATCGCGGTCTTTGATAAGCAGTATCGCCCGAAAAAAACGCCCTTGTTCTACGCTCTTGGAGCTACTCTTTTTATTTTGGTTTTAGCGACTATTTTTGGCGAAAACCCCTACAGAAGTTTTTGGTCAAATTACGAAAGAATGGAGGGGCTTGTCGCCCACTTTCACCTTTTTGCTTATTTTTTGATTTTGACCAGTGTTTTTAAATCCAAGAAAGATTGGAAAATTTTCTTTGCTTCCAACCTGGTCGTTAGCTTTATACTTTCCATTTATGGATTTTTTCAGCTCGCCGGCAAAACGGAAATTCATCAAGGCGGAGTCCGGCTTGATGCCACACTGGGAAACGCCACTTATCTTGCCATATTGATGGTTTTTAATTTTTTTATAGCGGCTTTGTTTTTCCGTTGGTTTAAAAATGTATGGGTCCGTGTTCTACTCTCCATTTTAATGGCAAGCCAGCTGGTTATTGTATTCTTTACCGCTACCAGGGGCGCCATCTTGGGTCTTTTGGGCGGATTGATTCTTCTGGGGATTCTGTTGGTCCTGTCTTCCAAGGATAAAAAAATTCGTTATCTGGCTTTTTCTATTCTTGTCCTTGCGGTTGTCGCGGTTTCCGCGTTTATGTTCGCAAGGAACACTTCTTTTGTCCAAAACAACCAAACTCTTTCAAGGTTCGCCAATCTTTCTTTTTCCGACACGACCACGGTTTCCCGCCTTACCATTTGGAAGATGTCCCTTAGGGGATTTTCCGAGCATCCGGTTTTGGGCTGGGGTCCGGAAAATTTCAATATCGTTTTCAATAAATATTTTGAGCCTAAGCTTTGGCGACAGGAACCTTGGTTTGACCGCGCGCATAACGTATTCTTTGACTGGCTCATAAGCGCTGGCTCTTTGGGTTTTTTGGCTTACCTGAGTATTTTTATTTCAGCGATTTTCATGCTTTGGAAGAGTATGAAAAGAGGCGAACTAAGCTCGTTTGAGACATCGGCGATAATCGCTCTTTTTGCGGCGTACGGATTCCACAATTTGTTTGTTTTCGATAACCTTACTTCTTATTTTATGTTTTTTTCGGTTTTGGGTTTTGTGAATTATTCGTATTCATTTTCTAAAAATAAAGAAGAAAACCCAAACGACTCAGTTAAAAAACAAGAACTAAAAACTATTTCCGGGGGATCGGAGGGGCTGAAGCTTACCGCGATTTCTTTCGCGTTTCTTGCGGTTTTGCTGTCTTTGTACTTTGTCACACTAAAGCCGTTTTTGGCATGCAGGTCTCTTTTGGGAGCTTTGCAGACAGCTTCGTCCAGCCAGGACCCGGCGGAAACTTTGGAAGTATTTGAAAAAGTTTTTTCATACAAAACTTTTGGAACAGGAGAAGGACGCGAACAGCTTGTCGCTTACACAAACGCGGTGTTTGAATCTTCCGCATTTTCTGACCAGCAAAAAAGCGACCTTTCAAAAAAAACAATCTCCGAGATTGAAAAGCAAATTGTCGATAATCCGAAAGACCTCCGTTCCACTGTAATGCTTTCGTCTTTGTATTTAAGAGCGGGCAGAATTGACGATGCTCTCAAGATGGCGAACAAGGCGCTGGAACTTTCTCCAAAAAAACAGCAGCTTTATTTTGCCAAGGCGGATGTTTATTTGACTCTGGGGCAAAATGATAAGGCATTGGAAATTTTAAAAAGTGCTTATGATTTAGCTCATGGCAACCCTGATTCAATTAGAAATTTGGCTATTGTTTATTTGTTGGATGGTCAACACGAAGAGACTGAAAAACTTCTATTGAATGAATATAAAACTTTGGCAATTGCCGATAAATCTTTGCTCAATGCTTTTGCGAAAACAGGACATTTTGATCGCGTAAGAGATATTTGGCTGGAGTTTATCAGACAAGAGCCGACGAATGCTCAGTATCATATAAGCCTAGCCGCGACTTATTTACAGCTTGGCGATAGGGTAAAAACAATAGAAGAGCTTCAAAAAGCCATTGAATTAAATCCGGAATTCAAAGAACAAGGAGAATATTTTATAAACGAGATAAAAGAGGGAAGGAATCCTTAATTTTTGTCCGATAGAAATGTCCGATATATCCGAGTTTTCGGTTTTACCGAAAACTCGGTTTTTATTATTGGAAGTTATCCACACGTGTTAAATAATAAAGATTGAGATTATTATAAATATTATAAGTACAAAAGGGAGTCGACCCTTTTCTAAAATTAAAAACAAGAAAAAATTATTAGTTTTTATTTATGATGAAAAAATTTTTTCCGGCGGCAGCTGCTTCAATTGCCGTTTCTTTTCTCTTTGTAATTGTTGCGTGCGGTTCTACCACAATCAGCACTGACATTACTACCGGAGGGGCTTTGACTGTTTCAGGCAATTCCACTTTCGGCGACGCGGCCACTGACGTAAATTTATTCACGGGCACTTTGCAGGCGTCAACAACCGCGTTGTTTACCAGCGGATTAACCACTTACGGCAATTCCACTTTCGGCGATGCGGCCACTGACGTGAATTTATTCACGGGCACTTTGCAGGCGTCAACAACCGCGTTGTTTACCAGCGGATTAACCACTTACGGCAATTCCACTTTCGGCGACGCGGCCACTGACGTGAATTTATTCACGGGCACTTTGCAGGCGTCAACAACCGCGTTGTTTACGGCGACGACAACGCATTACAATGGCGCGGTAATCGGTCCGTCCGGTTCCGCTCTTTATAAGGTTCTTGTCGGAACCTGCACGGTGAATTTTGGAAGCGCTTTTACCGCAGATTTGGCCACTACCACTAATTGCACTGCGACAGGAGTGCTTGCGGGAGACAAAATTTTTATGACTCCTACCAAATTAGACCAGTACATGGTTTTCAGCAGCGCTTCGTCAACAGGGAGTAACGTTATCCAAGTTGCTGTGTTTAACTCTTCAACTTCTACGGACATAACAATAGATACCACTGACACGTGGTACTGGATGGCAATTAGGTAATAATCACGGGTCAATTAATTAAGCCTAAATTTATTTAGCATGAGGTCGTACATTATAACATCTTTGATTTCTTTCTTGATTTTGCCCGTGTTTGCGTTTGCTGGTTCAAGCGACGTGATTCTTAGCAATTCTGCGATACTTACCGTTGGCGGAGTAAATTTTACGGTTAGCTCTGTAAGCCATATGGAATCTATAACCGTTAGCTCCTCCAGTTTTTCCGTTGTGATGCCAAAATCAGCGGAGCTTTCAATTTCTTCCACCGACAGAAGGGGTTTTACAGTTTCTCCATCAGAATACAAACAGAGTTTTTCCTGTGGGACGAGCCAATCCATTTTGGTTCTTAAAAACGAATCCTCCGATTCATCTCAGACGGTTACGGTAACTCCTTCTTCCAGCGCTTGCAGTTTTGGCGGCGGAGGAGGAGGCGGCGGAGGCGGAGGTGGTAGCGGCAGCAGCGGATATGGTTATACCGCTCCTGCTACACCTTCAACCGTTTCGTCTCAAACAACACAAACACAAACTCAAACACAGGCGTCTACTCAAGCTCAAACAACGGAATCTGCCGCAGTCACACAAACTTCAACAATTTCTTCCGCTGTTTCTCCTGTTTTCACATCGGGGCTTTCCAAAGGAACAACCAATGCCGATGTCAAACGCTTGCAACAGCTTTTGAACTCTGATTCTGACACTAAAATCGCGGAATCGGGCGCCGGCTCTCCTGGAAACGAATCCGAATATTTCGGTTCTTTAACTGAAAAAGCGGTGCAAAAATTCCAGGTAAAATACAATCTGGCAAAATCCGGTGACGCGGGGTATGGATATGTGGGCCCAAAAACAAGAGCGAAATTGCAGGAAGTATTCAGCGCCACGCAGTAAAATCATTGAAAGATCGAACGAAAATCCGGCCCTTTAAAAAGGGTCGGATTTGTTTTTAGCGCCGCAGGAAACACAAAACCCCGAAAAAATCGGGGCTTTGCGCAGACATAGGATGAACCATCGCCGAAGCGACAGAACACTCACATATTGTTTATATAGCAAATTTGAGAGAAAAAGTCAATATTTTTGTGAATAAATTTGATGAGTAAACTATTTTTAATAGTTGGTTATGCCGTGGATAACTTTTTATAATTTGGACGCTTTATACATATATAATATAATGTAAGAAGTTTCGCTTTTATCGAGCGGCCAAGAGTAAATGGCACTCACATAAAGACATAGATATGAGGTTTTGCCTTCTTGTCCGCTCAATGGAAGCGAGCAGTATATAATTTTTTATGTTTAATATTCAAAAAAATATTTTACTCGCGCCGTATACCACTTTTAGAATAGGCGGTCCGGCGAAGTATTTTGCCGAAGCCGAAAGCGTTGAAGAGATAGAAAAACTTTGCGAGTGGGCAAAGAATCAGCCGACCGGGGAGTTGCCGATTTTCGTTTTGGGCGGAGGCTCCAACGTCTTGGTTTCTGATAAAGGGTTTTGCGGTCTCGTTATAAAAATAAAAAGTTCTGAAATAAAAATTTTAGATTCGGAAATTTACGCTGATGCCGGAGCATCGCTTACTAAAGTTGTCATTGAATCCGCCAAAGCCGGCTTAAGCGGGTTTGAATGGGGAATCGGAATACCCGGAACAATCGGCGGAGCCGTGTGCGGAAACGCCGGCGCTTTTGGAAAAGCGACTTCGGACGCGGTGAAGACAATAAAGGCGCTTGATTTGAAAAACGGAAAAGTTTTGTACTTTTCAAAAAACGAATGCGATTTTTGTTATCGCGATTCAATGTTTAAAAACAATTCGGATTTTTTCATCCTCGGCGCAATATTTTCACTTAAAAGAAAAAACAAAGATTCGATAGACAAAGACATGAAGCAGTACGTAAAAGAAAGATCGGAGGCTCATGTTAAAGGTTGTTCCGCTGGATGTTTTTTTAAAAATGTGGAATGGAAAAGAAAGGATTTGGACAAGGATAAAATTTTTCAAAAATTTCCGGAACTTAAAAAATATTCGGAAATGCCGAAAATCCCAGCCGGTTTTCTTATAGATTCCGTGGGGCTAAAAGGAAAAAAAATTGGCGGAGCGAAAATAGCCGAAGAACACGCCAATTTTATCGTCAATGAAGAAAATGCGACCGCCGACGAAGTGATGATGCTCGCGGGAATGGTAAAAGACAGGATTTCCTCCAAGTACGGTTTTTCTCTTGAAGAAGAGACGGTTCTGGTGGGCTTTGATTGAGGCGATACATTTAAAAAGAAAATAAAAATTTAAAAAATATTCCGCCAAAAATTTTTTTGGAGGAATTTTTTTAAAAGCAGATATAAAATTCGATTAATATTTTTTATGAAATAAAAAATATTAAAGTTATCCACAGTTTTGTCGATTTTTTTTGTTTATTTGTTTGTTAATTTTATCTAAAATTATATTAGGAAATGCAATAAAATTTTTTTTGAAAATTTTTAGCACCCTGCATTTCCGCGTTGCTGATTTAATCGTCTGGGTCAGCCGCGTAGAAAACAAATATTCGTGGTCGATATTTGTTAATCAGACGCAGATACAGAAAAAAATGGTTAAGAAAAAGAAAGCGAAGAAAGCGAAGAAAACTACAAAAAAGAAAAGATAATATTTCTTCTTTGCGAAAAGACCCCGATTCGCCTTTGGCGGACCGGGGCTCTTTTTTTGATCGGTTCGTTTTGCTAGGATGAAATTAATCAAAATGAGTATTTTAACTAAAATTCTAGGCGATTCAAACGAGCGTTTTTTGAAAAGCCTGCGCAAAGAAGTTGAAAAAATAAATGATTTGGAAAAAACTTTTTCCGAACTTTCGATTGAAGCGCTGAAAAACAAGACTGATGAATTCAAAAAGCGATTCGCTTCGGGCGAGCCGCTTGATTCGCTTTTGCCGGAAGCCTTTGCCGCGGTAAGGGAGGCCGCGAAAAGGACTTTAGGTCAGCGGCATTTTGACGTGCAGATTTTAGGAGGAATGATTTTGCACAAAGGAAAAATAGCGGAAATGAAAACAGGAGAAGGAAAAACTTTAGTGGCGACACTCCCCGCGTACCTTAACGCTTTAAGCGGAGAAGGAGTTCATCTGGTTACCGTAAACGATTATCTTTCCCGCCGAGATGCCGCGTGGATGGGACAGATATATCGGGCGCTAAATTTATCTGTGGGATGCTTGAATCATGAAAGTTCTTTTTTGTATGACCCGGAGCATACGCAAAGCGGACAAAATAAAATTAACGAAGAAAATAAATTAGATAAAACCAGAGACACTATAGGCAGTTTTAAAGTCATTCATGAATTTTTGCGTCCGTGTTCCAGAAAAGAAGCGTATGCGGCCGATGTCGTTTATGGCACGAATAATGAATTCGGTTTTGATTTTCTTCGCGATAATTTGTCGTATTCGGGAGAACAAATGGTTCAGCGCGGCTATAATTACGCTGTTGTTGACGAGGTTGATTCAATTTTAATAGATGAAGCGAGAACTCCGCTTATTATTTCTTCTCCCGACGAAGAGTCGGCGGATCTTTACAAAACTTTCGCGAAAATAGTTCCGAGACTTGCCGCGGAACAGGATTTTACAATAGACGAAAAGAAGCGGGCAGTTTCCCTTACCGAAGAAGGAATTGAAAAGGCCGAAAAATTACTTGGAATTTCCGATATCTATACGGAAAAAGGCGTGAAGTACGTGCACCATTTGAATCAGGCGTTAAGGGCTAATTTTTTGTTTAAACTTGATAAGGATTATGTCGTAAAAGACGGAGAAGTTATTATTGTAGATGAATTTACCGGTCGTTTGATGCCGGGGAGAAGATGGTCAGAAGGGCTTCACCAGGCGGTTGAAGCGAAAGAAAACGTCGCGGTGCAAAAAGAATCGCGTACTTTGGCAAGCATCACGTTTCAGAATTATTTCAGGATGTACAAAAAACTTTCCGGCATGACGGGAACAGCCCTGACTTCGGCGGAAGAATTTCATAAAGTTTATAATCTTGACGCGGTCCTTATACCTACAAATAAGCCGATGTCGAGAAAAGATTATTCCGATTTCATCTTTCCGACAGAGAAAGGAAAAATCATGGCTGTTGTGAGGGAAATAAAAGAGCGGCACAAAAAAGGGCAGCCTGTTTTGGTGGGAACTGTTTCAATAGAAAAAAACGAACTTTTGTCGGCTTTTTTAAAAAAAGAAGGAGTGCCTCACAGGCTTTTAAACGCCAAGCACCACGAAGAGGAAGGCGAAATTATCGCGCAGGCGGGCAGAAAAGGAAATGTGACCGTTGCCACGAATATGGCGGGACGCGGCGTCGATATCGTGCTTGGAGGCAACCCTGTCAATAGAGATGAATTTGAAGAAGTGAGAAATATTGGAGGGCTTTTTGTGCTTGGCACCGAACGCCATGAAGCGAGACGAATAGACAATCAGCTTCGCGGGCGTTCCGGCAGACAGGGCGATCCCGGAGAAAGCAGATTTTTTGTTTCACTTGAAGACGATCTTATGCGCGTTTTCGGTTCGGAAAAAATGAAAGGTCTTATGCAAAGGCTGGGACTTCCCGAGGACGAAGCCATTGAAAACAGAATGGTTTCAAGAGCTATTGAATCGGCGCAAAGCAAAATAGAGGGCGCGAATTTTGACGCCAGAAAATATCTTCTTGAATACGACGATGTTTTAAACAAGCAGCGGACGAAAATTTACAGTCTTCGCAAAAAAATACTTTTTTCGGAGAGCGAAGAGTTGGACGATATCGCTAAAAAAATGTTTGAAAAAGCCGGAGAAGATTTCGGCAGAACGAAAGAAAAGGAAAACTTATTCGGGGGAAATGAATTTGCCAGGGTGAAGAAGAACTTGCTTTTAAGAATTATCGATATGCTATGGATGGACCATTTGGAGATCATGGATTACATGCGTTCGTCCGTCGGGCTTCGGGCTTACGGACAGCGCGACCCGCTCGTTGAATACAAAAATGAGGGAGCGAGGATGTTTAAGGATTTAGATGCCGCGAT
Source organism: Candidatus Paceibacterota bacterium (assembly GCA_028711505.1). Lineage (NCBI taxonomy): Bacteria > Bacillati > Minisyncoccota > Minisyncoccota bacterium. The sequence goes on from JAQTSC010000005.1 coordinate 23,699, forward strand.
AGCCGGAACTTTCGTGAAGTTGCTTTTAAACGTTGAGCCGACAAAAGGCGCAGTTTCCATGGAAGCGCCGAAACCGGTTTCCGGCCAGCCGAATTTCGCAAACGTGGGTAGAAATGATTTATGCCCGTGTGGTTCGGGAAAGAAATATAAGAGGTGTCATGGGGCGTAGAAGTAGAATATGGAGCACTTAGCAATAATGCGAAAATCTTGGGGATTGACTCAAAAAATCCTGAACGGTCAGAAAAAAATTGAATCGCGTTGGTATTCAGTAAAATATAAGCCGTGGGATAGAATAAAAGAAGGAGAAACGGTTTACTTTAAAGATTCTGGTGAGCCAGTAAAATTGAAAGCTGAAGTGAGTAAAGTTATGCAATTTACTGATTTGACTCCGAACCGAGTAAAGGAGATTTTGGACGAATACGGCGGCGATGATGGATTGGAGAAAGAAAAAATTCCTGAATTTTTCGAGAGATTTAAAGATAAGAAATTTTGCATGCTGATATTTTTGAAAAATCCTCAAGAGATTGAATCATTTGATATTGATAAGACTGGATTTGGCGCAATGTCAGCATGGATTACGGTTGATAATATTTCAAAGATTAAGAAGTAATTTCTGCGGACACGAGGTTAAATTCAAACTAAATTCAAACATTGCCATGGGAAATAAAATCGTTAAAAAATTGAAATTCCGCCATTTTTTAGCAGAAGAAATTCTTGCGGGCAGGAAAAATGTCACGTGGAGATTGTTTGACGATAAAAATTTAAAAATCGGCGATGGACTGGAATTGATGGATTGGGAATCGGGAGAGAAATTTGCCGATGCTGAAATCATAAAAATAAGAGAGAAAAAATTCGGGGAAATTGAAGAAAAAGACCTCGAAGGACATGAAAAGTTTGAAAGCAGGGAAGAAATGCTTGAAACATATAAAAAATATTACGGAGACAAAGTTGATCGGGATACTATCGTTAAAATTATTGAATTTAAACTTTTATAAAGGAGAGGGTAAAATCACCAGAGGAGACTCCTTGGTATTTGACATAAAGGTTAATATTTGTTATACTTAAATAATGTAATAGTTCTTTCAATTTTAAACATTTTAAACATAGGAGGATGACGATGTCGCAGACATTGATCACCAGCCGAGACCCGAAAGGTCTCCACGCAACCGGTCTCTTTGAGGCCGTCTACAACAAATCCAAGCTCGACGACGCGCGCGCACAGCGGCTCAACGAGCGCGGTGGTGAACCGCAAAACGGGATCGCGAAGCTCATCGCCAAGCTGACCACGTCCGACCAGTACGCCAACGAGGAAGTTCGTTCCAACTGCACGTACCCGAAGGAATACAAGGGACCGAAGCCGATCGCCGACCTGATTAAGGCAATCGCCAAGATTTTCGATCTCGATCCGAGCCAGGCTCTCAAGTTCGTCAAGAACTTGCCTGTACTGGAATCGTTTGTTCCGGCTGATGCGCTGAAGTGGACAGGATGGTTCGCTACTCCGTCGGTCGACGCGCTGGCCAAGAAGCACTTCCCCGAAGTGACCGATCCGGATCAGAAGTATTGCCAGGCGGTCCAGCTCGTTCACGCCAAGATCGCGGCCTCCCGGTCGTTCTACAACTGCCGTAAGGGACAGATCACGCCGGCGCAGTTGCGGGTTCACGCTCGCACGGCGCACGCGTTTGATCTCATTGCCGAAACGCAGAAGGGCGATATCCTGATCGTCGCCGCCCAGCTCGGCATGCGCCATCGTGGCAAGTCGGTCCGTCGGGCTCGCGAGGTCTTCGTGGCCAACGAGTTCGGTCTCGGAAGTCTCGCAGTCGGTTCCATCGTTCTGACCCACCCCGAACGGCTCGTCCGTTGGGAGGAACTGGACATGGATTGCTCCGGCGACGAGTTCTCTCCGGAGGCCGATGGCGACTTTTCCAGGTCTCCCTACTACTTCTTCTTCGGCGTCGGCAGGGTCGAGTTCGACGCGTACCTCGTTAGCCACCCGAGCGTCATCTTCGGTTCGGTGTCCGGCTTCCTCTCGCAGTAGCCGACCCTTGAGGTCTTAAATTCTTGGGGCTTTTGATCCCTTGAATTCCGCCGCAGGCGGTCGAAATTTAGGCTTATCCACAGCAATATCGTGGATAAGCCTTTTCTTTTTTTACACATGTTCACGATTTAGGGAATCAAAACCGTTAAAAAGTTTTAGGGGATATTTGCCTAAATTGGTATAATTAAAATATGGCAAATGGCAGAAAAATCATAATAAGAAGCGCAGTGGAAGCTGATTTGCCGGAAATTAAAGAAATGGTCGGGTATCTTATGGAAGTGGAAAAATCCCGCGATATTTTAGGAAATGTTTCAAGAATAATGGACGAGAGGATAAAACCGGCATTTAGAAAGAGCAAGAACAGGATTTTTATAGCGGAAAGGGAAGGTGTGTTTAGCGGTTTTGGGCTGGTGGAATTTCCGGAAAGAAGAGTTTCTTCCCTTTCTTATATCGTTATCAGGCCGGAATTTCAAAAATACGGAATCGGCAGAAAACTTGCCAAAGAGATGATTTTTTACGCGAAGTCCAAAAAAGCGGATATTATGGAAGTGACAGTGGATAAAAATAACGCAAAATCCAGAAAATTCCATAAAGGCCTGGGGTTTGCTTTATCCAGCTACCTCTTTAGAAAAGAGCTGTAAAGTATTAAAATTAAATTGCCGCGTATTTGAAGCGGCGGTTTTTAATGATAAAATATCTTTTATGACATCATACGAAAAACTAGCTCGAATTTTGAGAGCGGACAAAGATACCGTGCTTAGCGCGGAAAAAGTTTTGACCGAATTGGTCGGTCATAACGATGTTATTGATAAAATCATTGCTGAAAACGAAAAAATAGTTCAGGAAAAACTGGTTAAGCTGGGTTGTTCGAATAATTCCAGAGCGAGCGAAGTTTACGGGTCTTTGCTTAAAAGGATAGAAGAAGACGATAAAAATCTTTTTGTTAAACTGGGGCATCCTATTTGCCTTACTCCGGAAGGCTGCCAGCCTTTATTGGACGCGGCGCAAAAAATCTCGAATGTGGGGAAAGGATTTTTTCTGAAAGAAGACAAAGCGCGCGAACTTTTGATGCATACTCCTCCGCAGAATATTATTAAAAATCTGGGGTACCAAGATGTCGGCCAGCTTTTGGAGAAAGAAAATCTTTACGAAATTTTTTGCGGGCTGAGATTTATGGAGGACGCGAATTGGCTCAATGATGTTTTTTTCAAACAGTACGAGAATTTGACTCCCGACGATTTTGAAGAAAGGGAAATAAAAACGATTGTTTTGGGAACCAAATGGGAAGAAGTCGCCGAGAAATTTTTGAAGAAAAAATATCATAATATAAGCCATTTGAAAGAGCTTGGCGTTGTCTTCGTGCTTCCGGCGGTTCTGGGTATAAACGGAGAAACATTAAGGACACTGGCGTTGGTGCTCCATTATCTCCATGAAATATCTTTTTACTCGAAGCTTTTCAGAAAATACAGCGCAGGAAGAAATTTTGCCACGAGGCTTGTGAGTTCTCTGCGCGGAGATGTGGTTGACGAGCGTTCTCCGGGAATAGATACGGGAGAGAGATGGCTGCTTGTCCAGAGATATCTCGCGAAAGACGACCCAAACGATTGGCGCCTGTTTGAGCCTCACGTGAACCCCGAGGCTCTTCATTGGAAAAAAGCCGAAAACAATATCAGCGATTTGGGCAAAGAAATAGACGCCGGTCTTGATCTTAGTTTTTGGAAAGATTTGAGTTTTATCGGGGATTTTTATCCCACGGAAACAGGAGTGGAGATACTCGTAAGTTTTAATCTGGTGGATACCGTTATGTCTTTGGTGCAAAAGAATATGCTTACTAAATATTTATATCATCATCAGGAAGCGCTGTGGAATAAAATTTTCTTTGATTTTATAGGAGAAGCGGAAACAGAAGAACTTATACTCAGAAATTTTGAGAAAGGCTACATCGATTTGAAAAACGAAGCTTATCTGTCGGAAATTTATGAAAAACGAAATAAAGCTTAGCGATATTTTTTTAAAGGCGGGAAAAGAACATTGGGCATTGGGCCACTTCAACGCTTCCAATCTGGAACAATTCCGCGCCATTGTTATGGCTTCGAAGGAATTCGGACTTCCTGTCATGATCGGGTTTTCCGAAGGAGAGCGGAGTTTTTTTGGCGTTAAACAAGCCGTTTACGCGGCCAAGGCGTTTGAAGAAGAATTTGGAATTCAGGTTTTTTTGAATCCCGATCACTCCAAAAGCGTCGAATCGGCAAAAGCGGCTTTTGACGCGGGATTTAATTCCGTGCATATAGATTTGTCGAAACTTTCGTTTGAAGAAAATATTAAAGGCACGAGAGAAGTGACGGATTACGTAAAGTCAAAGAATCCGGAGATTTCTGTTGAGGCAGAACTCGGATATCTGCGCGGAGAATCAAAAGTCCAGAAAGAAAAAATTGAAATAAAACCTGAAGATTTAACCAAACCGGAAGAAGCGGCGGAGTTTGCGGAAAAAACCGGGATAGACCGTTTTTCGGGCGCGTACGGAAACAGCCACGGCATTTCATTGGATGAGCCTGCGCTTGATATTGAAAGGATTGCCGCGATAAGAAAAATTCTTCCGGAGCGCGTCTCTTTGGTTTTGCACGGAGGTTCCGGTATTCCCGATGAGCAGATAAGGGCGGCTATAGAAGCCGGAATAACGAATATTCACGTGAATACGGAGTTAAGAATGGCATATACAAATGCCTTGAGAAAAATTTTGTCTGAAGAAAAAGACGAAGTCGCTCCATACAAAATTTTAAAGCCGGCGCTTGAAGAAGTTTACAAAGTGGCAAAAGAAAAAATAGTGCTTTTTGGAAATAATAAATTATAAATCATATGAAAATATACATCACACGAAAGATTCCTGACGCGGGAATAAACAAATTAAAAGAAAAAGGATATGAGATTGACATAAATCAGGAAGACAAAGTTTTGGCTAAAAACGAACTTATCGCGGCTCTCCAGGCAAAAGAATATGACGCGGTGCTTTGTCTTTTGACGGATACGATTGACGCTGAAGTGTTTGCCGCGGCGCCGAAAGCGAAAATTTTTGCTAATTACGCGGTTGGGTACAATAACATAGACGTAAAAATCGCCGGAGAAAAAGGAATAATGATTTCAAATACCCCCGGCGTTCTTACCGAATCGGTTGCCGAGCACGCGATTGCCCTCATTTTTTCCATTTCCAAAAGAGTGGTGGAAGCGGACCAGTTTACGAGAGACGGAAAATTTATCGGTTGGGCGCCGATGCTTTTTCTTGGGGACGATCTTTTGGGCAAGACTTTGGGGCTTGTCGGGCTGGGACGCATTGGCGCTGAAGTGGCGAAAAGAATGCACGACGGCTTTGAAATGAAAGTTTTTTACTACGATGTTTCAAGAAATGAAGAGCTGGAACAAAAATATCATCTTGAATATAAAACCCTGGAAGATTTGTTGAAAGAATCGGATTTTGTTTCCGTTCATGTTCCTCTTTTGCCGGAGACCAAGCATCTTATCGGGGAAAATCAGCTAAAGATGATGAAGAAAAGCGCTTATCTTGTAAATACTTCCCGCGGTCCGATTGTCGACGAAAAGGCCTTAGTCGAATCATTGAAGAACGGAGACATAAAAGGAGCGGCCTTGGATGTCTATGAAGAAGAGCCTAAATTGGCAGCTGGGCTGGCCGAGTTGCCTAATACTGTTTTAACCCCGCATACCGCTTCCGCGACGATTGAAACCCGCTCAAAAATGTCAGAGATGGCGGCGGAAAATATCATTGCCGCGTTGGAAGGTCAAACTCCTCCGAACTTGGTAAAAGCGCAGTAATTTTTTGAGGGGCTTGTTAAATGATAAAAAATAAGTATCATTTGTATTTGTATGGTTGTTCTAAAGATAAAAGCCGAAGAAAGAAACACTTTCGGAAAAAAATTAAATAAAAGCCGCAAGGAAGGAAAAATGCCGGCGGTTTTGTACGATTCAAAAGGAAACAGTCTTTCAATTTCCGTTTCTTTAGCCGAGTTTAAAAAAATTTGGAACGCGGCCGGAGAATCGTCTCTTGTAGAGATTGAAATTGGAGGAGAAAAGAAAAATGCCCTTATCTACGATTTGGACAAAGACCCCGTTAATGGCGAGCCGCGGCACGCTGATTTTTACGCCGTGGACATGAATAAGAAGATTACCGCCAATATTCCTTTGGTTTTTGAAGGAGAGGCTCCTGCCGTGAAAGCGGGCGGCGCTTTGGTAAAAGTTTTGCATGAAGTTGAAGTTGAATCTTTCCCGTCTGATTTGCCTCCGGAACTTCAGGTTAATCTTTCGTCTTTAAACACTTTTGAAGATAAAATAACGGTAAAAGACATCGTTCTTCCCAAGGGAGTTGAAATTCTTGCCGAGCCCGATGAAATTGTCGCGTTGGTTGAAGAAGCCAAAGAAGAGCCTATTGCCGAGGAAGCAAGAACCTTGGCCGATATAGAAGTCGTCGGCAAGAAAGAAAAGGAAGAAGAAGCTGCTGAAGAGAGCGGAGAAGAGAAAAAAGACTAGCTTTCGCTTTTTCTTCTGGCGCAAACAAATGGCAAAATCTTTTAAGTTTTTTTCACTATTTTTTTTATTGGCGGCCTTTTTCTCCGGCGGCTTTCTTTTTGCCGAAGAAATAGACTCAAATTCGGTACAAAACAGAAGAGCCCGGCTTGAGGCGGAACTTTCTCAATTGGAAAAACAAATAGAAGAACAGAGCCTGCTTATACAAAGCAAGCAAAGGGAAAGCACGACTTTGGAAAGGGACATCTCTATTTTTACGGCGCAAATAAACAAAGCAAAACTGGAAATAAAGGCGAGGGATATCGCCATTGCTGAATTAAACGACGGAATAAAAGAAAAGACCGGAGTTATCGGCGACCTTGAACAAAAAACCTTTCAGGAAAAAATTTCTTTATCCGAACTTTTGCGGCGCGTGGATGAGATGGATTCCACAAGCCTTGTAGAGATAGTTTTGGGCTATGATACTCTTTCCGAATTTTTTGAAGATTTTAATTCTTTTGAATCAATCCAAAAGGAGCTTCAGGTGTCTTTGGTTGAAATAGAAAATACCCAGACGAGAACGGAAGAAGAAAGAACTTCTCTTGAAAATAAGAAGTCGGAGGAAACAGAGCTTAAATATATTCAAGAAAGCGAAAAGAAAAAATCAGAGCAAAAAGAAGCGGATAAAAAAAGGCTTTTAAAAATTACGAAAGGGCAGGAAGCGGAGTATCAAAAAATACTGGCTAAAAATCAGAAATCGGCCGCGGCAATAAGGACCGAACTTTTCGCCTTGCGCGGCTCCGCCGCCATTCCTTTTGAAAAAGCGGTGGAATATGCCAACACGGCTTGGCGATTAACGGGGGTCAGGCCGGCGTTTCTTTTGGGCGTGATAGCGGAAGAATCAAATTTGGGGGAGAATGTGGGCACCGGAAATTGGCGCGTTGACATGCATCCCACAAGAGATGTTCCGGTCTTTAAAGAAATAACAGCGGAGCTTGGGTTGGACCCCGATCAAATGCCCGTATCCAAAAAAGCTTGGTATGGATGGGGAGGCGCGATGGGACCGGCGCAGTTTATTCCGTCAACATGGGTGCTTTACAAAGATAAAGTCGCTTCGCTCACGGGGCATAATCCTCCGAATCCGTGGGATCCTTATGACGCCTTTATCGCATCAGCCATTTTGCTCAAAGAAAACGGCGCGGCCGCCGGAACTTACAGCGCGGAACGCTTGGCGGCGTTGCGTTATTTGGCAGGCTGGAAGAACGCCCAGAAAGCCGCTTACGCGTTTTACGGAGACGATGTGATGGAGCTCGCGGCTAAATACCAGCAGCAGATTGATATAATTTCTCGGTAAATTTTTAACCGAGTTTCTTTTATTGACTCGGTTTTAATTTTATTCTATTTTTTACTCAGTTTGAGGGTTTTTTGACAATCTCTTTGCCGTTTGGCGCGCCATACGGCAAAGGCTTTTTCCCGCGGGAAAAAGTAAAACACGGCTGCGGCCGGAGAGCCTTGCCTGTAGGTCTAAATACTACAGACTATGGCTGAAGGAGGAATTGTGATGAAAGAAAAATATAAAACAGCGTTTGATTTGGCAAAGGAAATGAATAGTTTTGTTATTTGCAGCATGATCTCCGGTAAAGAACCGAAATGGACAATGGGCTATTTGATGGATGTTTTCAATTTCTGCGTCAAGGAAAATTCTGACAAAGATGCCAAGGATGTTTTTGCGGTTTTGATGAAATGCGTGGAAGATATTGAACTTTTGCCTTTTGTGGGGCAAGACGGCAGACTTTCTCGCGGAGATGATGTCTCTTTGGCAGAAATCACTGCCAGAAAAGCGCAGGCGGCAATGGCCATGAAAATGTATAATGATGCCGTCGGTTTTCACGCCAAACGTTTTCCTGAAACCGTGGAAGAAATGATAATGGTAATCGCTTCACAGTGGAAAGGAACACGGGATGAAGAGGAAGCGGATAAGATTTTTAATTTTCTTGTTTTCGTTTTTGTAGATTTTTATCAGGCAAAAGGTAAAGACGTGCTTGGAAAAATCATAGAGAGCATTGTGGATTTAAGTTTTCCGATTATGCGTCTTGTGAGGCACACTATCTGTTTCATTTTGAATGAAAAAGGTTACACGTCTTTTAGCGGTGGAGCCGAAGAAGAGATTTTTCGGGTGATGAAGGCCGGTTGGATGAAATGGATTGGTTCAAAAAACTTTGCCCGCATATTGCGCGTTTTTCAGCCGCTTTTTGAAGAGATTCATAATCAGCAGCGTTTTGATGGAGATAAAATTCTTCTTAGCAGCGCGTTTAATGCTTTGGAACAAGATTGCCAAAGATTTCCAAGGCTGTTTCGCGCGGCAGAATCCTTACGGGAAGAAGTTGAATCAAAACTTTGGTTTTCTTTCGGTCCCGGCCATTCTCAGATTCCTCGGATTATCTTGAATATCGATACCGGGCGGGATACGCTTTGCGCGCGGCTTGATATCAATCGGGACTTTATCTTTATGGATTGTGACCAGAAAAAATTTGGGCGAAAGTTTTTCCAAGAAGCAAAGTCCTTTCTGTCTGATTGGTTTCGGACTCATTGTGTCATTTTTGACATTAAATGTCTTTTGTTTGAGTTAAGGATATTGTCCGATGCCAGGCAGCCCGATGTCCTTTTTGAGAACAAGGGAATCGTTTTAATTTAAATCGGTTTAACAAGACCGAAATACTAATCGCCCCGACGCTGCGTCGGGGCGATATTTATTTTTTATCTTGGTTTTTTATTTTCCGGATTTTTCTATATATTCCACTATCGGGTCTAGCCCGCCGTCCAGGATTTTTTCAATGTTGTGCCATGATTTTTTAAACCGGTGGTCGGTGATTCTGTCCTGCAGGAAATTATAAGTCCTTATTTTCTCGGATCTGTCCTGGGTTCCTATCTGGGTTTTTCTGAGTTCTCCCACGTTAGCCACTTTTTCTTCCTGCATCATCTGCGAAAGTCTTGCTTTGAGAATTTTCATTGCCGCCTCGCGGTTTCTTCCCTGGCTTCTTTCTCCTTCGCTTTTTACGACAAGACCGGTCGGTTTGTGGGTTATTCGCACCGCGGTTTCAACTTTATTGACGTTTTGTCCGCCTTTTCCTCCGGAGCGGGAAAACCCGATCTCCAGATCATCCGGACGGATTTCCAGGTTTTTTTCCGGAAAGATCGGAAGTATTATTACGGATGCGGTTGAAGTGTGGATTCTTCCGGATTTTTCCGTGGAGGGAATTCTTTGGATGCGATGCACGCCTCCTTCAAATTTAAGCTTTTTGTACGCTTCAGGGCTCGCTATTTCAAAAATTATTTCTTTCATGCCGCCGAGGTCGTCTTGCGATTGGTCAATGAGAGTTGCAGGCCATTTGTTTTTTTCCGCGAACCTCATATACATCCTGAAAATATCGGACGCGAAAAGCGCGGCTTCTTTGCCTCCGGCTCCGGCTCTGATTTCAATTATTATTGAGAGTGGATTGTCCATGGATAATAATTTTAGAGGTTTCGTTGAATAAAAAATTTTAGCATTTGCCTGCCTGCCGGCAGGTCGGAACGACCCCGCTGGTTTAAGCCTGCACTATGACAAGCCACGCTCACAAAAGTATTAATATTATGTTAAAACAGGGAGGAACAGCGGAAAGCGGGCCGCTAAAATTTTTATTTGCGGAACTTCTGGAAAACGTTTTTTCAAACGTTTTACGCTTTCTTTTTTCCTTTCGGTTTTGCTTCTTTTATGATTTTTGACTTGGCCATTCTCGCCTTGAATTTTTCAACGCGTCCGGCTGTGTCGATAATTTTGCCTTTTCCCGTAAAGAAAGGGTGGCAATTGGCGCAAATTTCAACCTCCGTTTCTTTTTTGGTTGAACCGATTGTCATTTTATTTCCGCACGCGCAAGTTATTACGGCGTCTGGGTAATATGTCGGATGTGTGTCTTTTTTCATATTCGTATTGCAAAAAAATTAAATTTGTCTAAAATGTTTCCTATATGTTAATAACCGAAACCAATAATACAACTGATACCAAAATTCAGGATAAAAATCAAGAAGAAGTTTACGCGGAGATAGAAAGCATGTATCGCGCCGGAGTGCACTTCGGATATTCGAGGTCTTCCAGCCATCCGAAGATGAAGCCGTATTTTTTCGGCTTAAGAAACAATGTGCAGATTTTTAACCTGGAAAAAACTTATTTTTGCCTTGGAAAAGCGGTTGAATTCGCCAAGGGGATAGGGGCTTCCAACGGCAAAATTCTTTTTGTCGCGACAAAGCCGGAAATTCGCGACGCCATGGAAACCGTTGCCAGGGAAATAGGGATGCCTTTTGTTGCGGAAAGATGGCTCGGAGGAACCCTTACCAATTTTGAAGTTTTTAAAAAACAAATATCCGCGCTTAAAGGATTAAGGGACAAAAAAGCAAAAGGGGACTTCGCAGGTTTGGTGAAAAAAGAAATAATGAAAATCGGCAAAAAAATAGAAAAGATGGAGAAGTATCTTGAGGGTTTGGAAATTTTAAACGAGATGCCGAAAGCTCTTTTGGTTATTGATCCCAAAAAAGAAAAAGCCGCGGTGCTTGAAGCTCGTAAATTAAAAATTCCAGTAATCGCCATTTTAAACAGCGATTGCAACCCCGTAAGAATAGATTATCCAATACCTGGCAATGATGCTTCGGAAAGCAGCGTAAAATTGCTTTTGGATAAAATAGCCAGCGGCTTGAAAGAAGGAGTTAAAGAGGGAGCAAAAGCTCCCGAACCAACGGCTGCAACTAACAGTTAAAACTAATAAATAAAACCAGACATGATTAATTCCGAGAAAATTAAAGATCTGCGGGACAAAACCGGTGTTTCAATGATGATTTGCAAAAAAGCCCTTGAAGAAACCGGAGGAGATGAAGCAAAAGCCATGGAATGGCTTTCAAAAAACGGGATGCAGTTCGCGGAAAAAAAATCGGAAAGACAGACAAAAGCCGGCCTTGTGGAAGCTTATGTCCATTCAAACGGACGCGTCGGAGTTCTTGTCGAACTTAAGACCGAATCTGATTTTGTGGCGAAAAATTCTGAATTTAAAGAAATCGCCCATAATATAGCTATGCATGTTGCGGCTTCCGGCGTTTCCGAGATGGAAGCGCTTCTTGAGGAGCCATATATAAAGAATCCTTCGATCAAAGTATCCGATTATTTAAACGAAGCGATACAAAAATTCGGGGAGAACATGGAAATTTCACGATTTTCCCGTTTTGAAGTATAGTTAGGCTATGGATTTTATTGAAATTCTCATTTGGATTTGCGCGGCGTCTTTTTTTGGGGCGGCGGGCATTTTGGGTTTTAAAATTTATTCATTAAAAAATTTGAGCAAGGAAGGCATTTATAAAAAATTGATCGATTGCGGATCTTTTTTTCCGGAAATTTCAGAAAAATTTATTTCTCCGGCAGGGAAAGCCGCTCTTGTCTGTATTTTTCACGCCCGCGGCATTTGCGCCAGATGCAAGAAAAAATTTAGGAAGTTTTCGGATAATATGCATGGAAGAAAACGGATAAAAAATGGAGGAATGAGCGGATATTGGGAAGAAGTTAACGGGTACAAAAACGAATTAAACGGCGGAGCAAGCAAAGACGAAGAAAAGAAGGAACAATAAAATTAGTTTTTGTCCGTCCCTTTAGAGCTGGAGTAGCTCAGCTGGTCAGAGCAATGGTTTTGTAAACCATAGGTCGCGAGTTCGAATCTCGCCTCCAGCTCTAACGGGATAATTAGGTCGGACGTCCGATTTTTGTCATCGGCTTCGGCTTTTTTTAAAGAAACCTCAATTTGTTGACGAGATAAAAAGCTTGTGCTAATTTGCCATTTGGATTAATTGTTCATTCAATTTAGAAACTTGGGAAGGAGGTAAAAGACAAGGTCTGGGTTAGGTTGGGTAAATTAATTATTTCAAATTGTAAAGGAGCGATCAGATTATGAAAAGGATGAAGATTGTTGGAACGCTTTCCGTTATTTTATTTATCTTTTTCTTCGCCACGCGCACGTGCCTTGCGGACATCTTAAATACCGCGGGACCTCTTGGGTGGAGCAACACCTTCCAGTTGAATGCCGAAAATTCCAGCCATCGGTACGGGATCGGACCCGTAGACGAGATTGAGTTTTTTATAACCGGCATTTCATGGGGCGCCGTCTCTCCGGGGAATTTCAGTGCTGCCGGTTGGACAGGGGAAAGAATCAATAATGTTTTTGCCCGTCTGTCCGGTCCTGAAGTTTCAGAAATGACTTTTGATCTTAGCCTTCCGGCTGACGCGGAATGGTTTTATTTTCATCAGTTGGGATACAATGACGACACTTTGATTTACGCGTATAGAACTGTGTGGAACCGCAGCGGCGAGGCTCAAGGATGGTCTTATAATTGGAATTTGATTCCTGAAGAGCCTTATTGCAGAGAACAGGCAGAACCTCCTCCTGCTCCGGTTCCCGAGCCCGCAACCATAGTCCTTTTATGCGCCGGGTGCTTGGCTGGGACAAGAAAGTTTTTGAAACTGAAACAATTGAGGCGTTTTGCTTCATAAAAATCCGCGGATATTTTTTCCGTCCCCCGGCTGTCTTTTTTAAAGCCAGCCGGGGATTTTTCTTGAAAAGATTATTTTTTTATAGTAGGCTAATTATATGAGCGTACGAATGAGACATACCAGTTCCCATACCGGGAAAAGGCGTTCCCACCATTTTGTCAAAAAAGTGGGTCTTGTCGCGTGTCAAAAATGCGGCGAAATGAAATTGCCTCATTTGGTTTGCCAGAATTGCGGCGCATATGGCGAACGCGAAGTTGTTGATGTTTTGAAAAAACTTACAAAAAGAGAGAAAAAGAATAAAGAAAAAGAACTGAAAGGGCAGGAAGAGCAGACAAAAGACAAGCCGCTTGACGCCACGAAGATGTCAAAAAAATAACATAAAGGTAAAAATTAATTTTTTACCTTTTCTAATTTTTACTTTGTACTTTTAATTTGTAATTATGGCCAATCGTCATTTATCACGCAGTATCGCGATGCAGGTGCTTTTTGAGTGCGACTTCAACTGTTTCTCTGCCGCGGAAATTGATGAAATAATCAATAGAAGTCTGCGAGAATTTGCTCCCGGGCTTGAAGACAGGGGGTTTGTTGAAAATTTGGTAAGGGGAGTTTTGAAAGAAAGCAAAAAACTGGATTCCATAATCGAAAAGACGGCTCCTGAATGGCCCCTTGCGCAAATCGCGATGGTTGACAGAAATATCTTGCGGCTCGGACTTTACGAATTGGTTTTTGGAAATCACAGAGAGGTCCCGCCGAAAGTTGCGATAAACGAGGCAATAGAGCTCGCGAAAACTTTCGGAGGAGAGACTTCCGGAAAGTTCGTCAACGGAGTTTTGGGCACTGTTTATAAAGAAATGGGAGAGCCGGGAAAAAACGAGGGCTCTAAAATCAGCCATGAAAATTTGCCTCTTGAAAATCTCGGCGGAGCGGTCGTATACAGAAGAAAGGAGAAAGAAATCTTTTTTGCTTTGGTTCACGACGTATTCGGTTTCTGGACTCTTTCAAAAGGAGGGCTTAACGAAGGGGAAGATTTGAAAGACGGGACAATTCGCGAAATAAAAGAAGAACTCGGTCTTGATATAGAAATAAAAGAAGAACTCGGTTCAAACGAATATGTAGCGTCAAATCCGGAAAAAGGGCAGATAAGAAAAAGAGTGGTATATTTTCTTGCCGAGGCAAAAAATGAAAAGATAAAACTTGGCACATCGGGAGGGCTTGATGACGCTAGGTGGTTTAAGGAAGACGAGCTTATGGATTTGAAAATTTACGATGATCTCAAACCGATTTTTATAAAGGCGATTAAACTGCTTAAGTCATAGATTTAAGCGAATTTATAATTTAGCGATTTACGATCAATTTTCAATGAATTAATTTTCATGATTTGGAAATTAAAAATTGGAAATTGGAAATTAAAAAATATCATGGTTCGTTCATACTCTGAATTGGAGGAAAAACTTGAAGTTAAATTCAACAACATTGATTTGCTCAAAGAGGCCTTAACCCACAGGTCTTTTTTGAACGAAAAAAGGGAGCTCGGCGAGCATCACAACGAGCGTCTTGAATTTTTGGGAGACGCTGTTTTGGAGCTTGCCGTAACCAGGTTTCTTTTTTATAAATTTTCGGAAAAGCCGGAAGGCGAACTTACATCATTGCGCGCGGCTTTGGTGAATTCAAAAATGCTTTTTGAAGTCGCTTCCGACATGGGCGTTGAAAAATTTTTAAGGCTTTCGAAGGGAGAAGAAAAAGAATCCGGCAAAGGCAGAAATTTTATTTTGGCGAACACTTTTGAGGCGCTTATCGGCGCGATTTATCTTGACCAGGGGTATGAAAAAGCCGAAGAATTTGTGAAGAAAAACATATGCCTGCGCGTTGACGAGGTTATTGAGAAAAAATTGTGGCGAGACGCCAAAAGCTTGTTTCAGGAAGAAGCGCAAGAGCGCGAGAGTATCACTCCGAATTACGAGGTTCTTGAGGCGAGCGGTCCCGACCACAAAAAACTTTTTGTAATAGGCGTTTATATCGGAAGTGAACTTGTCGCCAAGGGAGAAGGATTTTCAAAGCATGAAGCGGAGATGAACGCCGCCGAAAAAGCGCTTAAGGAAAAAGGATGGGCGGATTGAAAAAATAAACAGTTATTAACACAAACGATTCGCGATGCTTTTGAAAGAATTACAGATTTCCGGATTTAAATCTTTTGCCAAAAAAATCTCTCTGGATTTTCCCGTGGGAATTTCCGCTATCGTGGGGCCTAATGGTTCCGGAAAATCCAACGTCACCGAAGCCATCGCGTGGGTTTTGGGCGAGCAATCGATGAAAAGTCTTCGCGGCAAAAAAGGCGAAGACCTTATTTTTAACGGTTCTCATATTACCGCCAAAGCGTCAAAAGCTTCGGCTTCTTTGATTTTTTCCGAGAGCGCGAAGGGTGATGATTCCGTTATTTCCCGTTCGGTCTACCGCGACGGGACGAACGAATATTTTTTTAACGGAAAAGAATGCCGCCTTAAAGATATTTTGGAGTTTTTGAGCGCGGCTGGAGGAGGAACATTGCGGCACCACATAATCAGCCAGGGCGAGGCGGACAGGATTTTAAACACTTCTTCAAAAGAGAGAATGAGCATGGTGGAAGACGCTTTGGGGCTTAGAATTTACCAGCTAAAAAAGGAAGAGGGAGAAAGAAAACTGGAGAAAACTTTGAGCAATATGAAAGAAATTGAATCGGTCAGGAGGGAAATACAGCCTCATCTTAAATTTTTGAAGAAACAAGTGGAAAAAGCGAACGAAGTTTTTTCTTGGAAAGAAGAGCTCGCGAAACTCTCGTCTTCCTTCTTCTTTTCCGCGGAAAAGCGGTTTGAAAAAGAAAAAGAAGAAATTTTTTCGGAAAAATCGACGGCGGAAAAAGAAGTTTTTTCGGCGTCTAAAGACATAGAAGACTCAAAAAAGAAACTGGCCGGGAACAGAGGGATGGATTTGGAGCTTAACAAAGCGGGAGAAAAAATAAGCGAAATAGAAAGAGAGATAGGAAGATGCGAAGGAATTTTATCGCACCTTAAATCGGCGGCGGAAAGAGAGCCGGAAAAAGAAAAAATTTCCCGTCCGGCAATCGATTTAAAAGAAGCGGTTTCCTTTTTTAAGACGCTTGAAGAAAAGATTGACGAGGCCCTAGTAGAAAAAGATTTGCAGCGGATAAAATCCGTGCTTTTGGAAATAAAAAAGAGGCTGGATGTTTTTAAAAAAGAAGAAAAAAAAGAGGAACTCGTGAAAAAAGATATTGGCTCTGAAATTGAGGGGATAGAAAAGAAGAGAATAGAACTTTCAAAACTTTTAAAAATAGCGAGAGAAGAAAAAGAATTGATAGATAAAGAAAGAGCCGCTTCTTTCGACGTTGAGAGGGCGCTTTTCCAGAAAGAGATGAAATTAAGCGAAGCAAAATCGAAGCTGAATCTTTTGGCCGAAAAAGAAAAAGATTTTTCTTTTAAATCCGCAGAGTTAGCGAAAGACCGTGAGGAAATAGAAGCGATTTTGGGATCTAAAATTGATTTTTCGGGCGCGCGCGTTCTTGTCGAAGAGGAAACGGAAAAAGAAAAAAAGAAAATAGAACGATTGAAGATAAAAGTGGAAGAAAGCGGCGGTTTGAGCGGAGAAATTATGAAAGAATACGAGGAAGTAAAAAACCGCGATGAATTTTTGGCTTCCGAGCTCGGTGATATGGGGAGAACTGAAGATTCGCTAAGAACTCTTATAAAACAGCTTGAAGAAAAGCTCGGAGAAGATTTCAAGGACGGCGTTAAAAAGATAAATATCGAATTTCAGAATTTTTTTGAATTGATGTTTGGCGGCGGCAGAGCCGAAATAAAAATAATAACGCCGCCCAGAAGAAAGAAAAAAGACCAGGATCTTTTGGAGGGAGAAAAGGAAGTTCCAATTTCTGGCGATTGCCAGGACGCCGGTGGAGAAGAAGCGGAAGACGGAATAGACATCTCCGTTAACTTGCCGCGCAAGAAAATTCACTCATTAAACATGCTTTCGGGCGGGGAACGCGCCTTGACGTCTATTGCTTTGCTTTTTGCCGTTTCCCAGGTAAATCCTCCTCCATTTTTAATTTTGGATGAAACCGATGCGGCGCTTGATGAATCCAATTCCAAAAAATACGGGGCAATGCTGAAAGAACTCAGCCAAAAGACCCAGCTTATTTTAGTCACGCATAACAGGGAAACGATGTCTGCGGCTTCGGTTCTTTACGGAGTTACGATGGGAGCTGACGGTTCTTCAAGAATTCTTTCGGTAAAATTTGACGAAGCGGAGGAAATGGTAAAATCCAAATTGTAATCAAGTTATCCGGGTTTTATTGACCAAAAAATAATTATTGATATAATAGCCAACATGCTGATAATAAGATTTACAAGGATAGGGAGAAAACACGATCCGTATTTCCGGCTCGTTGTTGTTGATTCCAGAAAAGCGCTAAGAAGCGGCGATTATTTGGAAAATCTTGGTTCGTATAATCCGCGCGGCGAGGATCAGAAATTTGACGGTGAGCGGGTTAAATATTGGATTTCAAAAGGAGCGCAGGTTTCCGACAGCGCTTTTAACGCTTTGGTTGACGCAAAAATACTTTCAGGCAAAAAGAGAAAGATTACTTCGGCAGAGAGGAAGAAACCAAGTGAAGAAGGAAAAGCCGTCGAAGAAAACGGAAATGGCGGCGAAGATAAAATTGTCCAAAATTCGGGAATTCCGGAAAACGAGATAACAGAAGATGCTCCAGCCGAGGAACAAGAAAAAGCAGGAACCGAATAGGGGGTTGACAAACTGATTTTTTTATATATAATAAAATTAATAATAAAAGTAGGTCGAAAGCAAGATTTATCAGATTAACTTAAATACCGAAGAGATTATTATCATGGCGGAAAAGCATATGGATCAGGAATTTCTTGAATACGTTGTGAAGTCTTTGGTTGATAACCCGGATGCCGTAAAAGTCGACCGCAAGGTTGATGAAATGGGCGTTCTTCTCACTTTGAAGATTGACCAGGCGGATATGGGAAAGATCATTGGCAGGAACGGCAACACGGCTAAATCCATCAGAAATCTTTTGCGTGTAGTCGGCATTAAAAACCAGGCTCGCGTGAATTTGAAGATTGAAGAGCCGGCTGGCGGACGCCGAATGCCTTCTCCATCCGAAGACAGAAGCGTAGATGATGTCGTTGACGACCTCAAGCTTTAATTTGAATTTTGTGTTTATACAAAAACCGGCGCTGTAAAAAGGCGCCGGTTTTTGTTATATTTGCAGTATCATGTTTTTTAGAATATTTACCCTTTTCCCGGAAGTTTTTGAAAAGTACCTTGGCGTATCGGTTCTTAAACGCGCTTTGGATAAAAAAATCATACGCGTAAAAACTTACAATATCCGCGATTTCGCAAACGATAAACACAAAACAACCGATGATTCGCCATATGGCGGCGGCGCGGGAATGGTAATGAAAGCCGAACCCATACTTAAAGCCGTTTTTAAAGAATTAAAAAATAAGCCCAGTGCCCGTAAAATCAAAATTGCCATTCTTTCCGCCAAAGGAAAACAATTTAATCAAAAAATCGCTTATTTGTGGGCGAAAAAATACGACGAAGTTTTTTTAATTTGCGGAAGATACGAGGGAATCGACGAGCGCGTAAAATCGGCGCTTAAGGCCGAAGAAATTTCTATCGGGCCTTATGTGCTTACCGACGGCGATGTCGGAGCCATGGCTTTGATTTCTTCTGTGGCCAGGCTCGTGCCCGGAGTTATAAAAATGGAATCTCTCCAGGAAGAATCGCACTGGAACGTTTTGCTAAAAAAAGAAAAAAATATCAAAACGGGTTTAGCGCTGGAATATCCTCATTATACCCGTCCCGAAGTTTTTGAATTTAACGCCAAAAAATATCCCGTGCCGAAAATTCTTCTGTCGGGCGACCATAAAAAAATAAAAAAGTGGCGCGAAACGCGTTCTAAAATAAAATAAACATGTCTTGGCTTATCCTGGCCGCAATAAGTTATTTTTTGGCCGCGGTTGTCCTGGTCTTTGACAAATTTTTATTGTCGCACAAATCCAAAGATCCTTTGGTGTATTCTTTCTATGTTTCCTCTTTGAGTCTTTTGGTTTTTCTGCTTTGGCCTTTTGATTTTTCTTTAATTCCGTCTAAAACCGCGCTGGTCGCTTTTATTGCCGGCGCATCATTTTTTCCGGCAATATATTTTTTGAACAAGGCCGTGAAGGAGGGAGAAGCCGACAGGGCGGCGGCTATTTCGGGCGGAGTGTCTCCTGTTTTGGTTTTAATCCTTTCTTTTTTCTTTCTTGAAGAAAAACTTCCGGAGTCTTGGCTTTGGGCTCTTTGCCTGCTTATTTTCGGAGGAATTATATTAAGTTTGGGTTCCGTGCGGTCTTTGGGCGTAAAAGCCCATAAAGCTCCGCCTTTCTTTTCTTTTGTATCCGCCGTATTTTTCGCTCTCACTTTTTTTTCAACAAAATACGTTTTTCTTTCAACGAGTTTTATAAACGGATTCGCGTGGACCAGGATAGGCCTGATTGTTCCGGTCATTGCGATTTTGCTTTCCGGCAGATTGCGCGCGGGAATAAGGCAAAACCCGCTGAGCGTTTCAAAAAGGCTTTTTCTTTTTTTTGCCGCCAATAAGACTTTAAGCGGGGTGGCTTTCCTTCTTTTAAATTACGCCATTTCCCTTGGCTCTGTTTCCGTTATTAATGCCATGCAGGGGATCCAGTTTATGTTTATATTTTTTATAACAGCCGCAATTTCTTTTTTTAGGCCGGGACTTGTGGGAGAGAAACCGACTCTTGGCGTAATCATTAAAAAAATATCGGGTATCGTTTCGCTGACGATCGCTCTTGTTTTGCTTTTTCTCTATTCGTAATATGAAAAAG
Organism: Candidatus Paceibacterota bacterium; assembly: GCA_028711505.1. Lineage (NCBI taxonomy): Bacteria > Bacillati > Minisyncoccota > Minisyncoccota bacterium. The sequence goes on from JAQTSC010000005.1 coordinate 43,719, forward strand.
TTTTTGTTTTTGATTTTAATTTTTTCGGCTGGCTGTTTTTGTTTCGGCCGGTTTCTTTTGGAAAAAGCGCCCTCTGGGGAAGTTAAAGATTTTGGCATAACTTTTTCCAAAAAACAGGCCGATGAACTTGGCTTGAATTGGCGCGAAGTTTATCTCGCCACGCTTGAAGAGTTGGGGTTTAAAAAAATAAGAGTTCCGGTTTATTGGCAAGACGTGGAATCGGAACAAAACAGATTCGATTTTTCCGTTTATGACGAAATGATTGCTCTTGCGCAAAAAAATAACGCGGAAATAATTTTAGCGATTGGCGTAAAGCTTCCGCGCTGGCCTGAATGCCACGAGCCCGAATGGGCGAAAAACGAAAATCCGGAAGCGAAAAGAAAAGAAATTTTGGAATATATGGAAGAAACAATTAATCGTTATGACAAAAATCCGGCGATTGTCGCTTGGCAAATTGAAAATGAGCCGTTTCTGGGTTTTGGAAAATGCGAAGATTTGGATGTTAAACTTTTAGACGAAGAAATTGTTTTGACAAGGTCTCTTTCTAAAAAGCCGGTTTTGATAACGGACAGCGGGGAAATGAGCGGTTGGTTTTCGGCTTACAAGCGCGCTGATATTTTCGGGACAACGATGTATCGCACTGTGTACAATAAAATTTTCGGACAAATTACTTATCCTCTGCCTCCGGTGTTTTTCCGCCTGAAACTCGGGCTCGCGAGATTTTTTTATCTGGAAAAACCAGCCGTGGTGATAGAGCTTCAAGCCGAGCCTTGGGACGAAAAACATATAAATGAAATTACTGTTGAACAGCAATATAAATCAATGAGCCCGGAAAAATTTCAGGAAGTTTTAGAATATATAAAAGGAACGGGTTTTGATACTTTCTATCTGTGGGGCGTTGAGTGGTGGTATCAGTTAAAACAGAATGGGCATCCGGAAATGTGGGATATGGTGAAAGCACTTGACAAATAGTATCGTTTCGTGTTTTCTGTAGTAAGAAAAAAATCTTTCGCAAGGAGGTATTTATGGATACGAGCGTAAAGGTGTTAGTGGTGGATGATGATGAGGCAGTGAGGAAGACTGTTGTCGAAATACTTAAGAGCTTCGGTTTTTCGGAATCGATCGAAGCCGCTGACGGCCTTGAGGCATGGGACAATTTTTTCTGCTGTGGAGATTCCGGAATCAGGCTTATTGTCTCCGATAGGGAAATGCCCAATTGGGATGGACTTGACCTTTTGAGGGCGGTCAGGGGGAGGACGCAGGAACACAAGATCTCTTTCGTTTTGATGTCTGGAGAATCGTTGTCTAAAGAAGAAATCCTTGAAGCAGATCGGCTCGGTTCTTTCTTCATTGGCAAACCTTTTGCTAGCATTGCTCATTTTCAGGAGGCCATTGAGTACGCTGAAGCAATGCAGAAGTGAGATGTTTGTTTGCAGATCCCTCGGGTAATTTTCCCGGGGGATTTTTGTTCTTCGACAGGCTCAGGGTAAATGTTAAGATAAAATATATGAAATTAAAATTTCCAGAAAAATTTTTTTGGGGAGCGGCGACTTCGGCTCATCAGGTTGAAGGCGGTTGTAATAACGATTGGTCAAAATGGGAAAAAGAAAACGCAGCGCGGCTTGCCGAAAGGGCAAAAACTCATTGGCAAAAATGGCAGCAGGAAAGATTTCCGGAAATGTTTAAGCCCGAAAATTATATTTCGGGAAAAGCGTGCGACCATTACAACAGGTTTTGTGAGGACTTTGACATCGCTCTGTCTCTTGGTCAAAACGCCCACCGCTTTTCAATTGAATGGAGCCGGATAGAACCCGAAGAAGGGAAGTTTGATGAAAAAGAAATAAAGCATTATCAAAAAATTATTTCCGCTTTGCGAGAAAGGGGAATTGAACCGTTTATAACAATAAATCACTGGACTTTGCCGCTGTGGTTTGAGGATGTCGGCGGCTGGGAGCATGATGACGCTGTTTTTCACTTTTCTGAATTTGTCGGATACCTTGCCAGAAATTTGAAAGATGTGAAATTTTGGATTGTTTTCAATGAACCGTGGATCTATATTTCCCATTCTTATATAAGGGGAAAATGGCCGCCGGCTAAAAAAAGCTGGATATCTGTTTTTAGAGTTCTGCGCGTGTTGATACGCTCGCATAAAATTTCTTTTGATATTATAAAAAGCGTAAGCCCGCAGGCTAAAGTCGGCATAGCTGAAAATAATGTTTATTTTGAGGGTTGGCGTTTGATCCAGCAGGCGGCCAATTATTTTGTTAATAATTATTTTCTGAAGAAAATAAAAAATCATCTGGATTTTATCGGATTGAATTATTATTTTCATAATAAAATTAAAGGTTTTAGGTTTAATAAAAATGATAACGAATTCATAACGGACATGGGATGGGAAATTTATCCGGAGGGAATTTATCATGTTTTGAAAGATCTTAGGGATTACGACAAGCCGATTTACATAACGGAAAACGGGTTGGCTGACAGTCGTGATATTGAACGAACGAAATTTATAAAAGATCATTTATATTGGACGCATAAAGCGATTGAAGAAGGTGTTGACGTAAGGGGGTATTTCTATTGGTCGCTATTGGACAATTTTGAATGGGACAAAGGTTTTTGGCCTAGGTTTGGGTTGGTTGAAATTGATTATTTGCCTCGTGGTAAGGCGGGTCAGGCGCTTGAAAGGCGTGTCCGAAAGAGCGCTTTGGAATACGCGGAGATTTGTAAAAATAATGGTTTTGAATATATTATCTAACAGGGTTGACACGGATATGTAGGCGTATATAATAAGACTACTCTTTGAAAAAAGAAAAGTGTTTTTTGTTTTGTTCCGTTCTATTTACAAAATATAGATTGGGGTTTAAATCCCAGTTTTTATTTTCATTAAGAGTTTGATCCTGGCTCAGGACGAACGCTGGCGGCGTGGATAAGGCATGCAAGTCGTGTGGGTTTAGACCCACGGCGAACGGGGTAGTAACACGTGGGTACTTACCTCAAAGACGGGCATAACCAGCCGAAAGGTTGGGTAATACCCGATAGTCCCGAAAGGGTAAAGGAGCAATCCGCTTTGAGAAAGGCCTGCGGGCTATCAGCTAGTTGGTAAGGTAACGGCTTACCAAGGCAATGACGGCTAGGGGGGGTGAGAGCCTGTTCCCCACCAATGGTACTGCGACACGGACCATACACCTACGGGTGGCTGCAGTCGAGAATCTTCCACAATGGGCGAAAGCCTGATGGAGCGACGCCGCGTGCATGATGACGCTCTTCGGAGTGTAAAGTGCTTTTATAGGGGAAAAACTTACGTGATGGTACCCTAAGAATAAGGGGTTGCTAAACTCGTGCCAGCAGCCGCGGTAATACGAGTGCCCCGAGCGTTGTCCGGAATTATTGGGCGTAAAGAGTGTGTAGGAGGCGCTGTTAGTCTTATCTTAAATCCCGTCGCTTAACGTCGGGAATGGGTGAGAAACGGCAGTGCTTGGAGGATGTGAGAGGTCTACGGAACTCTGGGTGTAGGGGTGAAATCCGTTGATATCCAGGGGAACACCAAAAGCGAAGGCAGTAGACTGGCGCATTCCTGACTCTGAGACACGAAAGCGTGGGTAGCGAATGGGATTAGATACCCCAGTAGTCCACGCCCTAAACGATGTTCTCT
>JAQTSC010000006.1 GCA_028711505.1 Candidatus Paceibacterota bacterium
GTTTATGAGTCCGTACCTGTCCATTGAAAGTCCGGCTATTTTAAGTCCTCTGCTTGCGTTGAAGTTTTGGGCGAATACGCTTTGCCATTTATTGCCTGTGCCGGTGTAGATGTATGCCTGGCCTTTGCCAGCGCCAGAATTAGCATAAAAAGCTCCGACAATCACATCCGCGTATCCGTCACCGTTCACATCGCCGGCCGAAGAAACACTGGAGCCTAAATAATCGCTATCCGCTCCTCCGGAAAATGTCACATCAGCTATATTGTCCATTGATGAACCTCCGTAATATATGTATGCCTGGCCGCGGTCAGTGCCGCCGGCTTCGGCTTGATACGCTCCAACAATCACATCGCTGTATCCGTCGCCGTTGACATCGCTGGTTGAAGAAACTTTAGTGCCTAAATAATCGAAATCCACCCCTCCGGAAAATGTCACATCAGCGGTGTTGTCCATTGATGAACCGCCGTAATATATGTATGCTTGGCCGCGGCTGGTACCACCAGCGGTAGCATCAGATGCTCCAACAATCACATCCGTATACCCGTCTCCATTGACATCTCCGGCTGAAGAAACACTGATGCCTAATTGATAATTTTCCCCACCTCCGGTAAAAGTCACGTCAGCCGTGTTGTCCATTGCCGGTCCGCCGTAATATATATATGCCTTGCCTGTATTAGAATTATCACCGGATGCTCCCACAATCACATCAGTGTATCCGTCGCCGTTCACATCGCCGGCTGAAGAAACACTGGAGCCTAAATCAGCAAAATCAGTTCCGCCGGAAAAAGTCACGTCAGCGGTATTATCCATTGAGGGACCGCCAAAATAAAGGTATGCCTGACCATTAGCCCAGCCACCACCGGCAGCATCATTCGCTCCCACAATCACATCGGTATATCCGTCGCCGTTCACGTCTCCGGCTGAGGAAACACTGTTGCCTAAATGAGCATAATCCTCAACACTTAAAAAGTTCACGTCAGCGGTATTGTTCATTGATGAACCGCCATAATAAATGTATGCCTGGCCACGTTCTGTGCCGGCGCCGTTGACATTAAGAGCTCCCACAATTACGTCATCGTATCCGTCGCCGTTTACGTCGCCGGCAGAAGAAACGCTGTAGCCTAATTGATCATTATCCGCTCCTCCTGTAAAAGTCACGTCAGCGGTATTGTTCATTGATGAACCGCCATAATAAATGTATGCCTGGCCGCGGTCAGTGCCGGCGCCGTTGACATAAGGCGCTCCCACAATCACATCGTTGTATCCGTCACCGTTTACGTCTCCTGCTGAAGAAACGCTCCAGCCTAAATAATCATTATTCGCTCCCCCCGAAAAAGTATAATTGCTTGTAGTGGAAGTATTCATTGAAACGGTTCCAAGACTGAAAGTCGAAGTGGCTGAAATGATATTTCCGTTAACAGTGAGCTTTTCAAGAGGGGTAGTCGTGCCGATACCGATGTTTCCGCCGTTTGCAATGGTGAAATACGTTGTCGTGGCGGATAAAGCGTCGGTGGATGTGCCGATGAAGAAGTTTCCGTTTTGCGATGACATGAACCAGTGTTTGGCGTTTGCGGTTCCCGATGTGTCGGATAGCGTAAGCAGGGGTCTTGTGGACGATATCTGAAGTTTCCAGTTTGGGGTTGTTGTGCCGATGCCGATGTATGAATTGGTGTGTATTGTTAAAGTCGATGTCGGAGTTAATGACGAACTTATTGAAGAATAATACGGTATCTGGCCTGCTGACGTTGAAGAAGGGACAACGCTTAGGCATGTGCCGTCTATTGAATAACAGCCGTCTGATATATCCATGCCTCCTGTTCCGTAAAAAGTGGAAGTGGCTGAAGTGAAATTAGCCGTACTGCCAAGGGAAAAGAGCGAGCCCGGGGTTGATGTGCCGATGCCGGTGTATCCGCTGTTTAGTATTGTTAACGCCGATGGCGTGGAAGTTCCGTAGCTGTCGGTGGATGTGCCGATGTAGAGGTTTCCTCCCATTGACGAGAATAGCCAGTGTTTGAGATTGGCTGAAGCTGATGAATCCGAGAGAGCTAATGACGGGCGGGTGCCGTTCACTTGCAATAGCCATTGGGGGGTTGTGGTGCCGATGCCGAGTTTGCTTGAGGTGGCTACGATGTAGTTTGCCACGTTGATGTTTTGGAAGCTTGCCGAACCTACTCTGTCTATTTCCCAGTTCGGAGTCGTTATTCCCCACATTGTGGTGTTTATGAGTCCGTACCTGTCCATTGAAAGTCCGGCTATTTTAAGTCCTCTGCTTGCGTTGAAGTTTTGGGCGAATACGCTTTGCCATTTATTGCCTGCGCCTGTGTAGATGTATGAAGCGCTAGCTCCATACGCCCCAACAATCACATCATCGTATCCATCACCGTTCACGTCTCCGGCTGACGAAACGTCATAACTCAAAAAATCACTACTCGCCACGCCTGTAAAAGTCACGTCCGCCGAATTATCCATTGAAGAACCGCCGTAGTAGATGTATGCCTGACCACGGTCAGCGCTAACCCCAACATTAACACCATACGCTCCCACAATCACATCAGTATATCCGTCACCGTTGACGTCTCCGGCTGAGGAAACGCTGTAGCCTAAATAATCATAATTAGCAGTCCCGGAAAAAGTCACGTCAGCGGTATTGTTCATTGATGAACCTCCATAGTATATGTGTGCCTGGCCACGGTCGTCGCCGCCGCCGGCGCCGTTGACGTAAGGAGCTCCCACAATCACATCAGTATATCCGTCTCCGTTGACGTCTCCTGCTGAAGAAACGCTCCAGCCTAAATAATCGCTATTCGCTCCGCCGGAAAATGTTACATCAGCTGTATTGTCCATTGATGAACCGCCATAATATATGTATGCCTGGCCTTTGTCAGTGCCACCGGCGTCGGCGAGGGGAGCTCCCACAATCACATCGCTGTATCCATCACCGTTCACGTCTCCTGCTGAGGAAACGCTGCCGCCTAAATTATCGCTATCCGCTCCGCCGGAAAATGTCACATCCGCGGTATTGTCCATTGATAAGCCGCCGTAATATATGTATGCCTGGCCTTTGTCAGTACCGCCGGCATCGGCTCGATAAGCCCCCACAATCACATCGGTATATCCGTCTCCATTCACGTCTCCGGCAGAGGAAACACTGTAGCCTAAATTATCGCTATTCGCTCCGCCGGAAAAAGTAATATCAGCGGTGCTGTCCATTGATGAACCGCCGTAATATATGTATGCTTGGCCTTTATTAGTGCCGCCGGCATCGGCTCCATATGCCCCAACGATTACATCGCTGTATCCATCGCCATTGACGTCGCCGGCAGAAGCGACGCTAAAGCCTAAATTGTCATTATCCGCTCCGCCAGTAAAAGTCACATCCGCTGTATTGTCCATTGAAGGACCGCCATAGTATATATATGCCTGGCCGCGGTCAGTGCCGCCGACGTCAGCAAGATACGCTCCCACAATCACATCAGTATATCCGTCACCGTTCACGTCTCCGGCTGAGGAAACGCTGTTATTACCCACCACGCCCGAAAACGTCGTATCGGCAGTAGTATCCATGGCTGTTGTTCCAAGACTGAAAGTCGAAGTGGCTGAAATGATGTTTCCGTTAACAGTGAGTTTTTCAAGAGGGGTAGTTGTGCCGATACCGATGTTTCCGCCGTTTGCAATGGTGAAATACGTTGTCGTGGCGGATAAAGCGTCGGTGGATGTGCCGATGAAGAAGTTTCCGTTTTGCGATGACATGAACCAGTGTTTGGCGTTTGCGGTTCCTGATGTGTCGGACAAGGTAAGCAGGGGTCTTGCGCCCGATAATTGAAGTTTCCAGTTTGGGGTTGTGGTGCCGATGCCTAAATTTCCTCCCGTAAAATACGAATTGCCGGAGGCGGCTGACTGAACAAGTCCGGTCAAGGTTGAAGCGGCGGTGATGTAAACGCTGTCATTGGTCCACTGGGAGATATTGGCGGATGAAAAATCTGCCGCTGCCAGCCCTGAAATGGTTGAACCGGTATGGCTATGGGAATCGTCCGCGACTACGGTGGCTGACAATGTTCCGGAAACGTCTCCGGCAACGGGAATTGAAGTCGTGGCTGTCCAGGAAGGAAGGCCGCCGGACATCGCCAGAATCAGTCCGTCGGTTCCTTTGGCAAGTTTTGACAAAACGTTATCGCTTGAAGAATAGAGAATATCGCCCGCGGCGAAAGAATCGAATTTGAGAAGCTGGCCCGCGTTGCTTCCGGGAATGTATCCCTGGGTAGTGCTGGCGTTTAAGGCGTAGCCCGATGAAGTTATTCTCTGCCTGGGAGTCAAAGTTTCAAAAGTCGAATTGTCCGAAGAAACGCTTACTTCAAGATATGTTTCGCTGTTGTCCTGGAAATCAAAATCCAATACGTCGGAACACTCCGAAGTGTCGCCGATTCCGGCGGTGAACACTCCTTCGCGCACGGTGCGGGTATGGGTACAGGGGGTTCCAGAGGGCCAAAGTTTGGTTCCCGACGTGGAAGCGTCGTAAATTGAAAAACGAAAATAATAGTTTGTTCCGGACGCGCCGCCGAGCAGGTCTCCGGCAATATCCGAAAGCCGCCCCTGATAACCGATTATCTGGGGGACGCCCGCGGCGGCGGATGTTTTTTCCGGAGACACAAATGCCAAAAATCCGGCCGCGAGGACCAGGATTACTAAAAAGGAAAATCCTGTAAAACGCGGTTTGTTTGCAAAAACTTTTTTCACTTTTTTGTCATTATATTATACCACGGAGGACGGGCGGGTTTTATGAAAATGTGGATAAGGGGATAAAATTTGGGGTTGAAATGACGCGGCAAAAAGAGTAAGTTAAAGAAATTAAAGTTAAAGAACAAAAAAATGGAAGAAAACAACAAAACATGGATAGCGGGAGCCATAATTGCCGGAGCGCTAATAATAGCGGGGGCGGTAATTTACACCCAAAATCCAAACACTGATGAGCAAAAAGCTCAGGTGGGAGGAGCAGGAGAAGAAAACGGCGCAGCGCAAGTCAGCGGCGAAAACCCTTATGAAAAAACTCCGGACATAAACCAAGAGGATCACATTTTGGGAAATCCTCAGGCGCCCGTTACAATAATCACTTATTCGGATATTGAATGTCCTTTCTGCAAACAATTCCACGGAACAATGACGGAAATAATGAATACTTACGGCAAAGAAGGAAAAGTAAAATGGGTGTACAGACACTTGCCTCTTGAAGCCCTTCACCCGACAGCGAAAAAAGAAGCCGAAGCAACAGAGTGCGCAGCCGAGCTTGGAGGAAATGAAATGTTTTTCAAATACCTTGAAGCGCTCGTAAATAACACGACGGCAATAAGCGAATCAAACGCCGACTCGGAAATTTTGGAAATCGCGGACACTTTCAAAATAGACAAGACAAAATTCAGCGAATGTCTGACCTCCGGCAGATACTCGGACAAAATCTCAAAAAATATAACCGACGCTTTCGCCCTTGGAATACAGGGAACTCCTTACAGCGTCGTGGTTTCTCCAAACGGAGAAAGAAGTGAAATCCCCGGAGCCCTTCCGCTTGAACAAGTAAAACAGGAAATAGACAGCGCTCTGGCTAAATAATATCCGAACTTGAAAACACCCCTCGGCTCAACGCCGAGGGGTGTTTTTTATTCAAAAAATCCCTTCCTTTTCAAATATTCATATGCCGACAAAACCGCCCTTGCTCCGTCTCCGGCGGCGATAACAGCCTGCTTATATTTGTTATCCGCCACGTCTCCGGCGGCAAAAACACCTTCAACCGAAGAAGCATTGGTTCTCGGGTCAATAATAATTTCTTTCTGGCTGTTCAATTCCAAAAATCCTTCAGCGAAAGAAGAGTTCGCGTTAAGCCCGATGTTTACGAAAACTCCGCCGACGCTGATTTCTTTTTTCTCGTTTTTTGAAACATCTTCATAGCAAACAGATTCAACGTTTTCTCCTCCTTTTATTTCAAGAGCCTTCGCGAAATTTATAAATTCAACTTTGCCGCTTTCTTTTAATTTTTCAAATGTCGCTTTGTCCCCGGCAAAATTTTCGCTTATTTCCAAAACATATATTTTTGAAGCGTATTTTAAAAGGTCAAAGGCGCTGTCAAAACCGGAATTTCCTCCGCCGACTACGGCGACGTCTTTGCCTTCAAAAAACGGCGCGTCGCATATTGAACAAAAACTTACGCCTCTGCCTATAAATTTTTCTTCGCCCGGAATATTGAGTTTTCTCCATTTTGCCCCGGACGCCACGATGACGGTTTTCGCAAAATATTCTCCGTCTTTTGTTTTTACCAAAAATTTTTCTCCCTCCTCTTTTGTAAGAAAAACGACTTCTTCTTCCACGACAGGCACTCCCGTTTTTTCAACTTGTTTCTTTAAAAGAGAAACTATTTCCGCTCCGGAAATTTTAATAAATCCAGGAAAATTTTCTATTGCCGAGGTCATCAAAGTCTGGCCGCCGATTTTGGCGGTGATTACGGCCGTGTTTAATTTTTTACGGCCGGCGTAAACCGCCGCAGTAAGCCCCGCCATATCCGCCCCGATAATAATCAAATCGTAAAACATAATAGTTTCCAATTTTTATAATTCTGCAAATTTTAATAATTATCCCTCAGCTCTTCCAGCGCCGGCAAATCGCCTTTCGCCAAAAATTCAAGCATTGCGCCTCCTCCGGTTGAAACGAAATCAAAATTTTCCAAAACCCCGTGTTCTTCAAGAACCTGAACCGTTTCTCCTCCGCCCGCGATTTTTTTCGCTTCTTTATTCTGCCAGACGGCTTCAAGAATTTGTTCCGTGCCGAACGCGAAATTCGGGTCTTCAAACTTTCCCAAAGGTCCGTTCCATATTATTGTTTTCGCGTCCTTTATTTTTTCTTTAAATTTTTCTATTGTTTTGGGCCCGATGTCCAACCCGTCTTTGAGGTAATCTTCGGCCAAAATCACATTTGCTCCAAAAATAATTTTCTGTTTCTCGGCTTCAATTCCAAGCCGGCCTCCCACCAAAACCCAGTCATATTTTTTTTCAAGAAAAGAAATCACCGGCAGTTTGGTTTCTATTTTCGCTCCGCCGATAATCGCGACCGCGGGACGATTAAATTTTTCGCGCGCGGCGCCAAGTTCATCCGTTTCTTTTTGCAGGTTAAAACCCGCGTAAGAAGGCAAAAAATCGGTTATAGCCGCCACGGAAGAGTGAAGACGATGGCTGGCGCCAAACGCTTCGTTTACGTACGCGTCAAAATTTTCCGCGATTTTTCCGGCAAAATTCTTGTCATTTTCGCTTTCTTCGGAAAAAAACCGGATATTTTCAAGCATAAGCGCTTCCCCGGGCTTCAGATTATCCAACGCTTTTTTTACTTCACCGCCAAAGCACTCCGGAACGAAAATAAGGTTCATTCCCAAAATCCTTCCCGTGTCTTTGTAAATTTTCTCCAGGGAAAATTTTTCCTCACGGCCTTCCGGCCTGCCAAGATGAGACAGAAGGGCGAGACGGGTTCCCTTTTTTGACAAAATAAAATCAATCGTTTTTTTTGCCGTTTCTATTCTGTATTTTTCTTTTATGCCGCCGCCTTCGGAAAATTCCACGTTAAAATCAACGCGAACCAGAACGCGCTTATTTTTCAAATCGGCTTTTTTCAAATCGGGCAATTTCATTTAAAATTTCAGTTGATACTTTTTAACAGCTCCACGAAACTTTTTGCCGACAAACTCGCCCTGCCAACCAAAAGTCCTTGGGCCTGGCCTTTCTCAATAAAATTTTTGGCGTTGTTTTCGTCAACGGAACCGCCGTACAAAACAGGAGTGTCTTTGTAAATTTTTCTGCCAAATCTGAAAAATAAAATTCTCCGGATATAAATTATCATCTGTAAAAGTTCTTCGGGGGTGTCCGGTCTCGCCCCTTTATTGGAGCTTATCGCCCAAACCGGCTCGTAAGCGAGCGTTAAGTTCTTCGTAAGCGCCCGTGGAATTCCTTTTAACCCTTCAAGGACTTCGTTTTTTACAAATTTTAGGTACTCCCCTTTTTCATCTCTTTCAAATTCCCCGACGCAAAAAATGACTTTCAAACCGGACTTTAACGCGGCTTTTATTTTTTTATTTATCATTTCATCGGTTTCGACAAAATTTTTCCGCCTTTCAGAATGTCCGATAATAACATAATTTGCTCCGATTTTTTTAAGCATTTTCGGAGAAATTTCTCCGGTGAAAGCTCCTTTGTTTTCCCAAAAAACATCCTGAGCCCCCAAATAGGTTTTTACTTTGCCGTTTTTAATTTTTGATTTTTGAGAAAGCCGGTCCAAATACGCAAAAGGAGGACAAATAATAATTTCCGTATTTTTCAATTTCGGCGCCGATTTTAATATTCCGTCAAAAAGATATTCCGCATCTTCCGCCGAATCAGGGTTCATTTTCCAATTGGCAACTATCAAATTTTTCATATTTTTATTGCAAAACTTCTTTCAGGTGGTCAGCCGCGATTTCCGGAGAGACCGCGACAACTTCCACCCCGCTTCCAAGCTCAAGACCCGCCCACTTGAATCCGCGCGGAAGAATTTCAATATGCCAATGATAATGCCCGTAATCGCCTTCTTTTCCCACGGGAGAAGTGTGTATGAAAAAATTATAATCGGGATTGCCGAGAGCTTTATTAAGCCGCGTAAGCGCGTCTTTAAGCGCCTCAGCCAAAGGAATAAAAAGGTCTTTGTCCAAATCTTCAAAACGCGACGCATGCTCCAAAGGATAAATCCTTGTCTCGTAAGAAACTCTCGGGGCAAAAGGAACAACGGTTATGAAGTGGTCGTTTTTTCTTAAAACTCTTTCCCCGTCTTTCATCTCCTGTTCAATCATCACGCAATGCACGCATTTTTTATTTTCCTTAAAAAATTCCGCCGATCCTTTCAAACTGCTTGACACATCGGGGTCTATGATAGGCATTCCCACAAGCTGTGAATGCGGATGAGCCAAAGAAGCGCCCGCCGCCTCGCCATGATTATGAAAAATCAAAATGAATTTCATGCACGGGTCTTTCGCCAAAACACGGTACCTTTCCTTGTACGCTTTAAGGACCAGCACAATTTCTTCAATGGACATGTCGGCGAGAGTTTTTTCGTGGTCGCGGGTGATAATGACCTCATGATAACCGACAGCGCCAAGAGTTAATCTGCCTTCTTTTTCCTCTATGTCCGGACATTTCCCTTCGTGATAAAGCAGCGGATATTTATTCGGTATCACCTGTACGAACCAGGAATTAAAATCTTCCCATTCGGCCGGAGGAGTATCTGGTGAAGGAAACCAAAGAAGCGGGATGGGGTTTCCGCTTTTTTGAGGGTCTTCAAAAGGGCATTTGCTTTTATCGTCTTTTGATTCCGCAACTTTCTGTTTTAGCAGTTCGGGTCTTTTCCCTCTTGCCGTATTGGCGATTAATATCCAATCGCCGCTTACCAGGTCTTTTCTGAATTCCGCCCGCTGAACATGTTCGTTTCCTGTTTCTTTTTTTTGCATTTTTATGAGCTATTTGGAATATTTTCCCGTTATCGCGTTAATTTTTATCTGAAAAAGTTCCAGAAGAGTTTTAAGATAACTGGCGAAATTCACTTTTCCCGGAGGATTAAGCCACGCCACAGGAAGCTCTTTTATTTTAAATCCCTGTTTTTTGGCGATAATTAAAACTTCCATATCAAAGCCCCAGCGGGTGATGGTTTGTTTGGGGAAAATCGTCTCCGCGGCTTTTGCCGAGAAAAGTTTGAAAGCGCGCTGAGTGTCATGTATTTCCCAAATCGCCACGGCGCGGACAAGATACTTTGAAAGTTTTCCAAAAATATTTCTGTAAACATTGCTGAACCCGGTATAAGATTCGACTTTTTTGGCCCCTTCTATTTCTATTGAACCGATAACCACATCGTAATCTTTCGCGTATGGCCAGAATTTTTCAATATGGTCTATTTTTATGGCGTTATCCGCGTCCACAAAAAGCCGGTAATCGCCTTCCGCTTCAAGCATTCCCTGTTTTACGACCCCGCCCTTGCCTTGGTTCTTTTTGTTGTCTATAAGGCGAAGGTTGTGAATAGTCGGAAGCAATTCCGAAACCGCCCTGGCAGTGCCGTCTTTTGAACCGTCATTTACAACGACAATCTCCCATGAATAATCCTGCCTTATCAAATACTTGCTTATATCCATTATGGTGTCGCCAACGCGCTTTTCTTCGTTGTACGCCGGTATCACTACCGAAAGATGAACATTTTTTGTATTATTTTCCATTCCGTTAGAAAGAGGAAACTTTCGTTTCCTTAATTATGCTTATAATTATTAAATAGCCGATAAACTCGCTTTTTGCATGCCCGAAGAAAAACCAAAGCTTGGATTTCTAACGGGGCCATATGGAAAAATTATAGCATGGAAACAAATACGGCAAAATATTTCCGGCGAGCAAAAAATGATAATAAAAAAAGAAGGGGTACAAAACCCCCTCTCAGATGAAAAATCCAAAAACAAGACCGCAAAACTATAAACTGCCTAATTTTTGCTCTTATCCAAAAAGCTCTGCAAAATGATAGCCGCGGCAGATGCGTCAATTTTCGCGCCTTTGCCCTGGATTCGCTTCGCCTGCTGAGTGCTCAAAACCTCGCTTTCAAAAATCACGGAAAGCCCGGTGTTTTCTTCCAATCCTTTTTTAAATTTTTCCGCTTTTTCAATAATTTCCGCCGCGTCACCCTTGTATCCGCCGGGTTTTCCCAAGATTATTTTAAATATACTTTTTTCACCGCAAATTTTTTTTATCTCCTTAAAAGCGTTTTTTCCGGCGTGAATAACCGAAAAAGGAAACGCGAATTTGCCGGCTTCATCGGAAAAAGCCAAGCCTATTTTTTTAGTGCCAAAATCAACGCCAAGATATCGCATAAAGGGAATATAACAATTCCTTCCGTAAATAAAAAGCTGCCCGCTGGCAGCGCGCTACGCCAACGGGCACAAAAAATGTTCACGAAGAATACGACAATGGAATCCAGCTGACCACGAGCGCTTTGGAAAGAGCTCTTAAACGCTCCTGACGAAAACGGTCAGCCAGACGGCAGCAACCTTCCCTGGTAGCCGTCTGGGAACAAACCTGGCATTCTTCCCTATCTTTTTTTACCATCGAACATACATTCCTTCCCTTTGCCATATCAACCCCTCCCTTGATAAGAACAAAAGAAAATCAACCCCGGTCAAAAAACGCTTGCCATATAAGATTTGCAGAAAATAAACACCCCCTTTCTTTATGATTTTTTATCTTATTAAATTTTAACAACTATCTAAACTTGTGTCAATATCTTAACCCCGTCTTTGTCCACAGCCACAGTATGCTCAAAATGGGAAGAAATCAAACCGTCTTTTGTTTTCCATGTCCATTCGTCTTTTGCCAAAACAACTTCAGGCGAACCAAGACAAAGCATCGGCTCCAAAGCCAAAACCATGCCTGATTTAATCATTAAACCTCTCTTTTTTTCTCCCCAATTCGGAATATCCGGATCTTCGTGCACGGCATATCCGACTCCGTGCCCGACCAAGTTTTCGACAACGCTAAATCCGTTTTTTTTGGCAAAATCTTTAACAACAAAACCATAATCCCCAAGCCTCGCGCCCTCTTTCAAAACGTCTATGCCCCTGAAAAGAGCTTCCTTGGCGGTATTTATAATTTTTTCCGCTTCTTCGGATATCTTTCCAACTCCAACAGTCAAAGCCATATCGGTAAAAAGCCCTTTATATTCCAAACCCAAATCCAATCCGGCGATATCGCCGTCTTTTAAAATTTTTTCCGCCGTCGGTATTCCATGAACCACTTCTTCGTTTACGGAAACACAGAGCGAAGCGGGGTAAGCGGAACGGCATCCTCTCGGCTTATATTTTAAGAAAGACGGTTTTCCTCCGAATTTTTCAATCAGCTTATAAGCAAATTCGTCCAATTCTTTAGCCGAAATTCCGGGAACGGCTTTTGAGGCGACTTCATTTAAAACAGCGGCAAGAATCTTGCCGCCTTCCTCAAGTATTTTTATTTCTTCGGGTGTCTTTTGAGTAGTCATGCCAAAAAATAAAAAACGAAACGATTGTATTTTTTTGAACTTTACACACCCAACCGCGAAACGATATCGCGATGAATCTCTTCCACCGGACGTTCGCCGTCTATGGCAATCACAATGCCGTGTTTCCTGAGGTATTCCAAGGCGGGCAATGTCCTGGCTCTGTAATTTTCAATCCTTGTTTCAAAAACAGAATCAAGGTCCCGACGTCTTAAAACACCTTCGCATTCCGGGCACTTCTGCCCTTCTTTGGCATCACTAAGACGAGTGCTGAAAACATGGCTCGCGTTTTTATCGCAGACAAGCCGCTCTCCCGTTCTCCTTTTTAATTCTTCTTCGGGTACCGCCACCTCGATGACTTTTATGTTTTCGCTTCCTATCAAAGACGACAAAAACACCAAAAGATTCTGCGCTTCAAAAAGAGTCCTCGGAGAACCGTCAAAGACGATTCCTTTTTCTCCTCCTTCAAAAATTTGATTCACTCTTTTTTTAACAACACTGAATATCCATTCCGGATCGAAAAGTTTTCCCGATTTATAAAGTTCTTCCTGCTTCGCTGTTTCCGGGTCGGATTTATTGGCGGCAAGATAATCTTTCCCTTCTTTGCTTGTTATGAAATGATAGTATCCCGCCTTTTTCGCCAAAAGTTCAGCCTGCGTGCCCTTTCCCGAAGCCGGCGCGCCTATTACTAAAATTGCCTGTTTTTTTTGTAAATCCATTTTATTCTTCGTACTCCCTCATTGTAATCTGAGCGTCCATTTGTTTTATGGTATCCAAGACAACGGATACCACGATGAGAAGCGCGGTGCCGCCGATGGTAAGGCTTACCATCCCCGTAATCGCGCGCATTCCCAAAGGAAGAACGGCTATAATGCCCAAAAATACGGCGCCAACCAAGGTGATGCGCGTAAGAATTTTAGCCAAAAACTCCGATGTAGGTCTCCCCGGCCTTATGCCCGGTATAAAGGCCCCGCTTTTTTGCAAATTTTTGGAAATGGCATCCGGGTCAAAAGTCACCGCGGTGTAAAAATAAGTAAAAAGGAAAACCAAAACAAAGTAAAAAGAAGCGTAAACCCATTGGTTATTGAAAAAATCATTTACAAATTTTAGAACATTCTGCAAAGTGGGACCGGAAACGCCGGACAATACGCCCGTTATCATCTGGGGAAAAAGCAATATTGAAAGCGCGAAAATTATGGGAATAACCCCTGCCTGATTGACGCGCAAAGGAAGATACGTGGACATTCCTCCATAAACTTTCATCCCTCTGACCCTTTTCGCGTAAGAAATGGGTATTGGACGCTGGCCTTCGGTAACAATAACAACGCCGGCGATAATGAGCACCGCGGCAACAAGAAAGCCCAGATAAACAGGCGCTTTAGTGGCGTCAAAACCCAAGAACGCCTGCTGAATACTGGAAGGAATACTGGCAACGATACCGGCAAAAATCATCAAGGAAACTCCGTTTCCAATTCCGAAATCCGATATAAGTTCGCCGAGCCACATCAAAAACAACGCTCCGGCAGTGATAAGAACTACGTTCACGATGCGGTCAAACAAAGTAAGACCGTCAAGAATTCCCTGCTTCTGCAAAACGGTAAGCAGGGCGAAGCCCTGCAAAAAAGCCAAAGGCACCGTCAGATACCGCGAGATCTGATTAAATTTCCTTTTTCCTTCTTCTCCTTCCTCGTGATAAATTTCCTTAAGACGGGGAAATATCATCGTAAGAAGCTGCATTATAATTGTCGCCGTAATATAAGGGCCGACTCCGAGCATTGCCAAAGACAGATTGGACAAACCGCCTCCTGAAAAAATATTAAGCAATCCGAAAAACTGGTTGCCTTTCAAAAAAGCGGCGAGCCGTTCCATGTCCACGCCGGGGATGGGGATAGCCGCAACAAGCCTGAATACCGCCAGAATCAGAAGAATGAAAAAAATCTTCCTGCGCAAGCTTGAATCGGTAAAAATCAATTTTATTTTCTGCCAAAAGTCCGACATTTATTTCACTGATTTTATTTTTTCCTCGGCCTCTTTGGAAAACAGGCAGCCTTCAAAAACGAATTTCTTGGCAATTTTCCCGTTTCCTAAAATCTTAACCTGAGGCAATTTTTTCGAAATCCTTTTTATCAATTTCTTTTCCAAAAGAGTTTCCGGAGTGATTTTTTCTCCCGCATTGAATTTTTTATCTATATCGCCGATATTCACGGTGGCAATTTCTTTCTTAAAAGAATTGAATCTATATCCGCGTTTTTTCGGCAATCTTTTTATTATGTCTCTTATCTGCGGCCTTATTCTTCTGCCGGCGCGCGATTTCTGGCCTTTCGAGCCTTTACCCGAATAGGTTCCGCGTTTTCCTCCCCTGCCAACGCGTTTCTTTTTCTTTACTTTTATTTTCGGTTTTAATTCGTGAATTTGCATGAATGATGACAATGCTGCCGGTTTAAAAATAATTATTTGTTTTCTTCTTTCTTGTCTTCCGGTTTTTTCTCTTTCTCTTCTTTTTTGTCTTTTTTCGAAGAAACGGCTGTCTTCTGTTTAAGCTCGGAGAGCGCTTTAACCGCCGCGCGCGCGATATTCAACTTGTTTTTGCTTCTTGAAAATATTTTTGAAACAACGTCTTTTACCCCGGCAAGGTCTAAAACAGTCCGGACGCTGCTTCCGGCGACAAGACCTCTTCCCGGTTTTGCCGGACGGATAAAAACAACAGCCTTGGCGGATTTCGCCTGTATCTCGTGCGGTATTGAAAAATTTTTGGTCAATGTTATTTTAACACGGTTCTTTTTCGCCTGGCGCACTGCCTTTTCTATGGCCTTGGAGGTATCCGCGGCCTTGCCGAGTCCGATACCGACATCTCCTTTTTTATTTCCAACGACAACGGCAACGCGAAAATTAAATCTTCTTCCTCCCGCAACCACCCTGGCGACACGCCTAATATCTATGACTTTGTGGTCAAATTCCGAACGTTCGTTGCTTTTGAAATTTCTTCCTCCTCTCATAATCGTAAATTTTTATTTAAAAATCCAAACCTCCTTCTCTAAGCCCTTCCGCGGCCTCCTTGACGCGGCCGTGAAAAAGATAGCCTCCTCTGTCAAAAACGACTTTTTTGATTCCCTTCTTCCCTGCAGCCTCGGCGAATTTTTTGCCAAGTTCCCTGCTTGAAGATTTTTTGTCCAATTTTTGTTTTTTGGCTCCTTTTGCGGCGGCATCTGTCATCTGAAGAAGGCTTTTCCCGGAGACATCGTCTACAAGCTGCAAAACCAGATGCTTATTTGATCTGAAAACGGAAACTCGCGGACGAACGGCAGAGCCGGAAATTTTCGCCCTTATTCTTTTTTTTCTGAATTCCCTCTTTTCGGTTTTAATCTTGTTTTTTTCCATGCTAAATTTTAATCCGCAGATCTTTCATTATTATTAAGCCGTTGTTCCGGTCTTTTTACCGGATTTTCTTCTGACAACTTCATCGATATACCTTATTCCTTTGCCTTTGTACGGTTCCGGCTTTTTCAAAGCCCTTATGGTGGCGGCGGTTTGTCCGACAATTTCTTTATCTATCCCCGAAATAAGCATTTTGTTTTTTTCCAGCTTCACTGAAATACCTTTCGGAATTTCCATTTTTACGGGATGAGAAAAACCAATATTAAAAACAAGTCCTGTTCCTTCCGCCTGAACGCGATATCCTATGCCTTCTATTATAAGTTCTTTTGAAAATCCCTTTGAAACTCCGTCAATCATATTTTTTACATGCGACGCGTAAGTGCCCCAAAGAGCGTTCGTTGAAGAATTTAATTTTACCGGTTCAAGCATTACCGACTTGTCTTCAATCTTCATGGATATAGCATTGCCAAATTTTCTCTGGATTTCACCCAAAGGACCTTTGACAAAGACTTCCCCTTTTTCAATTCTTACTTCAACATTATCCGGAATCAATATTGGTTTTTTACCTAATCGGCTCATTGTATAAAATTAAAAATATTCGCTTTATCTTACCTCGCATATTACTTCTCCTCCGACCTTCTTCTTTCTCGCTTCTTTATCCGACAAAACTCCCGCGGGCGTCGATAAAATCTTTATTCCGTTTCCGGCTCCGGCGGAAAAAATTTCCCTAAAAGAACGGTAAACGCGCCTGGATTGTTTTGAAACTCGGGTTATGGCGGTTATTGCGGGGCTTCCGTCTTCATTATAAAGCAAAACAATTTCCAGATTTTTCTTGGCTTTTTTGCCCCTTTTGGCAAAATCTTTCAAATAATGATTGTCTTCAAGCACTTTCAAAATTTCTACTTTGAATTTGGAAAAGGGAACAGCCACGGTTTCTTTGCCAACCGCGTACCCATTCCTTATTTTTGTTATCATATCCGCTATTGGATCCATAATAATATTTATTTCGTATTCCGAATTTTTTATTTACCAGCTGGATTTTTTAACTCCGGGAATTTTCCCTTCATTTGCCAGCTCTCTGAAACAAATTCTGCACAAATCAAAATCTCTCATGTACCCTCTTTTTCTGCCGCACCTAAAGCACCTGCGCACAACCCGGGATTTATATTTCGGCTTCTTCTTTGACCTGGCTATGACCGATAATTTTGCCATGATTATTTTGAAAACGGAAATTTCATCGCTTTAAAAAATTCGACCCCCTCTTTTTTATTTTTGGCCGTTGTTACTATTGTCGCGGAAAAGCCGAAGGAATGCTTTATATCTTGCCCTGCCATTTCCGGAAAAACAAGGTTGTCTTTGAATCCTACCGTTAAATTCCCCGACTCGTCCACGGAATTGATATCAAGCCCGCGGAAATCTCTTCTTCTCGGCAACGCGACAAAAACCATCTTGTTTAAAAAATCGTACATCCTCTTGCCCCTAAGCGTCGCGCCAAAACCCAAAGGCATGCCTTTTCTTGTTTTAAAAGACGCGATAGATTTCTTCGCCGGTCTGGTCGACAATTTCTGTCCGATGATCAACGTGAGATTGCTCTCCATTCTCTTCTTCTGCTCTTCGTCTTTTATGGAACCGGTACCGATATTTATAGAAACTTTTTCTATTTTCGGAACAGACATAATATTTTTATAACCGGTTTCTTTCATCAATTTCGGCATCGCTTCCTCTTTATATATTTTTTTGAAATCAAAAGCCATAATTTTTTTATCTTTGTTTTTCTATATTTCCCCTCCGCATTTTTTGCAAACTCTTACCTTTTTTGATCCTTCAATAAATTTATAACCGACTCTTGTCGCTTTCTCGCATTTTCCGCAAATCAGCTTGGCATTGGAAACGTTCATCGGCATCGCCATCTGAACAGTTTGACCTTTTTGTCCCGCTTTTTTGGGTCTTGAATGCTTTTTTCTTACATTTACTCCCTCAACGACGATTTTATCGGCAGAAGGAATAACCTTGGCAATTTTTCCGGATTTGCCTTTGTCCTTGCCCGCTATTATTAAAACCTTGTCTCCTTTTTTCAATTTCATAATATTTTTCTATATTCTGTCTATAGCACTTCCTGCGCCAAAGAAATAATCTTAGCATAACCCTTTTCTCTCAGCTCCCGCGGTATAGGACCGAAAATTCTCCCTCCCTTGGGGTCTAAATTTTTCTTGCTTTCCAAAATAACGATTGCATTGTCGTCAAAACGGACATATGAACCGTCTTTTCTTCTAAACGGCTGCCTCTGCCTTACAACGACGGCCCTCAGCACTTCCTTCTTTTTTACCGCTTTTCTCGGCTCCGCTATCTTGACCGAAACGACGACGATATCTCCGATCCGCGCGTATCTTCTTTTGCTGCCTCCCAAAACTTTAATAACCTGAACCAATTTGGCTCCGGTGTTATCTGCCACATTTAACATCGCGCGGGGTTGAATCATATTTTGGCAATAATTTTAAAATGCTTGTCTTTTGACAAAGGCCTGCATTCTTCGATGATAACTTTGTCTCCAATCTTGTATTCGTTTTTCTCGTCATGGACCTTATGCTTTTTGCTTCTTTTTATGTACTTGCCGTATTTTTTGTTTTTAACAAGGCGGGAAACCAAAACAACAACGGTTTTATCCATTTTGTCGGAAACGACTTCTCCTTTTAATTTTTTCCTCGCCAATATTGTTTCCATGATTATTGTTTTTTATTCCGTAAATTGATTTCCGTCAATAAGCGCGCGACTGTTCTTTTTAAAGTCCGGCCCTCTTTAACATTTTTTGCTTTGCCTTTCGCCACCTTAAAACGGAAAATCCTCAAAGAATCTCTTGTTTCCGCAAGAATCGTTTTCAGCTCTTTTTCTTGTTTATTTTTATAATTTTCCTTTTCCATGGTGCAATAATTTATGATTT
Source organism: Candidatus Paceibacterota bacterium (assembly GCA_028711505.1). Lineage (NCBI taxonomy): Bacteria > Bacillati > Minisyncoccota > Minisyncoccota bacterium. The sequence continues at coordinate 18,371 of JAQTSC010000006.1, forward strand.
CCGTCTGCAGTTTATTCTCTTGCCACGCATTTTGCCTTAATCGGCAATTTTGAAGCCGCTTTTCTTAAAACGTTTCTTGCCTCTTTTTCCGGAAGTCCGTCTATCTCAAAAAGTACTCTTCCGGGTTTTATCTCGGCTACATATCCTTTAGGGTCGCCTTTCCCGCTGCCCATCGTAACCTCGGGCGGCTTCTGGGTGATAGGCTTATCCGGAAAAATTCTTATCCAAAGTTTTCCGCTCTTCTGGACTGCTCTCGTAAGAACTTTTCTCACTGACTCTATCTGATTTGAAGAAATTTCTCCAACCTGTTCCGATCTCAAACCAAAACTGCCAAAAGCCACCGTCGTTCCTCTTGTGGCGACTTGTTTTTTCTTCGGATTCTTTCGAAGCCGGTGCCATTTTCTGTGTTTTACTTTTTTTGGAAACAACATGGATGATTTTATTCTTCTTTATATATCCAAACTTTTACTCCTATATCTCCATAAGGAAGATGCGCGCGCGCTTTGGCAAAATCAACATCCGCTCTAAGCGTCTGAAGTGGCATTTTACCCTGGCTCAGCCATTCCCGCCTGCTCATTTCGGCCCCGCCAAGCCTTCCCGACAAAACAACTTTCACTCCTTTTACCCCCCTGTTAGCCATGACTTTTTCTATTGTCTGCTTCATAACTCTTCTGAAAGGGAAACGCTTTTCCAAACTTTCAGCCATCATCTGGGCGACAATAGCCGATTGCATTTCCGGCTTTACCACTTCTTCCACGACAAACTCTATTTTTCTGTAAGTGCCGCTGATACCGGCTTTTTTGAAAAACTTTTCCGTCTCTTTCTTTATTTTCTCAATACCTTCCCCTTTTCTTCCGATTAACAGCCCCGGTCGGGAAGTCTTGATTATTATTCTTATGACATCTTTTGAACGCTCTATTTCAATGGAATCCACATACATTCCCCTTGTCCTTTCTTCCAGCCACTCCCGGGCAAGCACATCTCCTTTCAAAAATTTTTTGAAATCTTTCACGTCAAACCAGCGCGATTTCCAATTTCGCAAAATTCCTAGCCTGAATGAATATGGATGAACAATATGCGTCATAATATTAAAATTTCCGGTTTAAAATAAAATTATTTTTTATCGCTTTTTTTCTCTTTTAATTCCTTAACCGGTTTTTCCGCCAAAACAACGGTTACGTGGCTCATTCTCCTTCTTATGACAGTCGCTCTCCCTCTTGCTCTGGGCATATGCCTTTTCAAAACAGGGCCTTCATCAACTTTTATTTCTTTAACGAAAAGATTTTCCGGACCGATTTTATGGTTATTTCTGGCATTGCTTTCCGCCGATTTTAAAAGTTTCAAAATTGGCGTGGAAGATTTTTTCTCGTTAAATTTAAGACTCATCTCCGCGTCTTTAAGCGACATTCCTCTTACAAGATCAGCCAAAAGCCTCGTCTTTCTTGGCGCGGTTTTCAGATATCTTAATTTTGCTTTTATCTCCATAAAATTATTTTTTGTCGCTTTGGCTTAAATGCCCGGTATTAACGGCTACTTGGCTGTCGCGGACGCCGCGGCTTCTTTCTTTTTCATCTCAAGTTCTTTCTGCATCTTACCGCCATGTCTGATAAATTTCCTTGTCGGACTGAATTCTCCCAAACGATGACCCACCATTTCTTCTATAATTCTCACTTCTATAAAATCTTTGCCATTATGGACCCCGATGATATGGCCGAGCATTTCCGGAGAAATCTGGCTGTCGCGCGACCATGTCTTAATAACCGTTCCGCTTTCCGGTTTTACACGGCTGATTTTTTTCAAAAGTTTCGGGTCTACGTAAGGACCTTTTTTAAGGCTTCTGCTCATGTTAAAAATTTTTATTTTTTCTTCTTCGTCACCCTTCTTGAAATAATAAATTTGCTTGAATATTTTTTCTTGTCTCTCGTCTTGACGCCTCTTGTGCCTTTACCCCAAAGATTTTTCGGCCTCTTCAATCCTCTGGGCTGTCTGCCTTCGCCGCCTCCATGAGGATGGTCAACCGGGTTCATTGCGGTACCGCGAACGGTAGGCCTTATGCCGAGCCACCTGGAACGGCCGGCCTTTCCTATATTTATCAAATTATGCTCTTCGTTTGAAACAGCGCCTATGGAAGCCCAGCATTTGTCGTGAACTTTGCGCACTTCTTTTGAAGGCATCTTTATTTGGCTGTAACCGGCGTCATGCGCCAAAAGTTCGGCGTAAGAACCGGCGGAACGCACAAGCTTGGCTCCTGCAAGCGGATGGAATTCAATATTATAAATCATCGTTCCCGATGGAATTTTTCCCAAAGGCATTCTGTTGCCCGCTTTCACTTCCGCTTTTTCAGAGACCGTAAAGGTGTCCCCTTTTTTCATGCTCTGAGGGACAAGGACATATCTTTTTTCACCGTCAGCGTAAACGCAAAGGGCGATAAATCCTGTCCTGTTCGGGTCATACTCAACCGACTCTATTCTGGCAGGTATGTTTTTCTTGTCGTAAACAAAATCAACGAATCTGTAAGTGCGCTTGCTTCCGCCTCCTTTGTGCCTGGTAGTGATACGTCCGTCGCCGTTTCTTCCCATGGCGCGCTTAAAACCGCTTGAAAGTTTTTTCAAAGGCTCGTTTTTTTTCCCGGCAAAAATTTTCTTAAAACTTATTCCCGTCATGTGCCTTCGGGATGGAGTTGTGGGATTGTAGGATTTCATATTACGCCAATTCTATTTTATCTCCTTCTTTCAAATGAACCACGGCTTTTTTGTATCCGGACTTAAAACCGACTTTTCTTCTTACAAAACGCTTTTTTGCCGGCATGTTGGAAACCGCTATTTTTTCCGGCTCAAATCCGTAAAGTTCTTTTATGGCTTGCCTTATTTCATTTTTATTCGCCCTGACTGAAACCTTGAACGCGTAAATGCCTTTTTCAGAAGAATCCGTGGTCTTTTCCGTTATGTGAGGCGACAAAATAACCCGGGAAGCTGTCTCGGAAGATTTTTCTTTTGCCGCTGAGTCCGCCTCTTTCCCCTCTTCTTTCTTTTTTGCCGCTGTCCTGCCTGTCCGCTTAGCAGCGGGACGAACTGACGGCGCGGTTTTTTCCGCAGGCGCAGATGTTAAAACGCCTTTTGAGGGGCGCTTTAATTTCTCCTCGGCCTTTGTCTTTTTGAATAAATCTAAAAGCGCCATAACATAATAAAACACTCCGCTCCCTAAACCGAAGCTGGAGCAAAATAAAATACTATAAAATACTATCAATACAGCCTTTATTTGTCAACCGCGAGTTTTTGCATCCTTCTTCGCAACGTATAGCCCTTTTATTACTCTTATTACTCTTTATTTGTTTTTATTTATTTTATTTATTTCTGTATTTGTATTTGCGCGATAGCGCAGATATGATACCATAAAATTATGGGGAAATATGGATACAATCTGGCCAAAGTTCTTGAGATATTTGCAAAAGATTTTATGCTAAATATGACAAGAGACAAACGCTTACGGCTTACATTCCACAGAGAAAATGACAAGGCATGGAATGAAATAGACAGAAAAAGTCTATATCAAACAATAAGGATGCTTCGTTTGAATAAGCTGGCAGAAGTTATAAAAGACGCGAACACGGAAAAAATCCGTCTCACGCAAAAAGGCAAAGCGCGGTGGCTTGAATATCAATTTAACAATTTGACGCTTGAAAAGAAAAAGAAGTGGGATAAAAAATGGCGGATAGTGCTTTTTGATGTGCCCGAGGAAAAGAAAAAAGTCAGAGACGCTTTGCGCCGCAAACTGAAAAAACTCGGATTTCTTGAATTCCAAAAAAGTGTTTTCGTATTCCCCTTCCCTTGTCACGATGAAATAAATTTCGTCATAAATTTTTTTGACGCGGAAGAATATGTTTACTACATAGAAGCGCCGATATCTCCTGATACAAATCTTCGCAAGCATTTTAATTTGTAAATCCCCCACAAAAATAAAGACAGAAAGCCTTTAAAAATATATAAATAAATCATGGCAAATAAATTCTGCCTCTATATCTACGCTATAGCGTAAATACATAAATAGAAAATCTAAAAGAAAAAATCTGTCCAATGTAAAAAACAAAAAAGGCACCGCGTTTCCTAGACGTGGCGCCTTACCCTAACTGGTCAAAATTAAACCTTCATCCTTTTATACTTGAAACTGCATGATGGTTCGGTGATATTGATAAATGCACCGACCCTCCAAGCAGTCCATTAGTTTGACCGGGTCAGCAATTACGACATGGTCGTTTTTTTTGTGGTCCCAAACAGAAACCACTGCCTTTGCTCCTCTTGGCCCACCAAAAGGGGCTTTAACCCCTTGTAGCATCTGCCCGATGACAGATGCTCTCATCCTTCTCATCCAATGAGGAAGATGAGAAATTTTTTGTTCGGTTATATCCAAAACTAATGTTGGGCACATCTTTCTCCTCCTCCGGCCATCGGCCGTCTAAATTGTTTTTCCAAAGAACTCCTCCCTTCCAAACCCGCAAACTCATTTGCGAACTTGGAAGGAATGGAAATTTTTTATTCGGTTAAATTTCCAAAAACCGGAAAGAACTAATCCCCTAAAAAGGGCACAGACATCAGGTGCTATATCTTGCGGCTGCCAAAACCGCTCACGCACCATCCCATTTAGCCTGTGGGCTATTAAGGCTCAATGCCTCGGGTCGCCACGCCCGTAAGAAAAGAAAAGGATTGTTATTCTGTCAGTGCCGCTTGGCACCAATACCGTATTTTGTGACTTTTCATCTCTTCAGAAGAAGAAATGATGGGTTTCTGAATTTTCCCGAAGAATCTGTCGTAAAAATCCTCCGGCGAAAAACGAGAAAGCCCGATCTCCTCTTCATGAAGGATAACGTAAAGCCCGTTGAAGGCAACAGAAGCATGATGGCCTTCAACAATAACCGAAGCCCAAGTCGCGGAAGTTCCGGCAAAACACCACCCTATAAATTCCTCGACTTCCCACTCTTTTATCCAATCCATAACCCCTCCTTATTTTCCACCACCTGCCCACTAAACGGGTCAGGATTTATTGGATTTCAATTCTGCCACAATATTATCATAAAACAAACTATGTGTCAATAGTAAAAATATCCTTATTATATAAGGATATTTTTACTAAAAAGCAGTTTTAACAACCTTATTATTGCCCCTGAATTTTTAACGCGTCTTTCGTGAAAACAACATATTTATGATTCAGCGCGTCAAGCAGATTCAAATTTCTCGCTTCGTCAAAAAGGATACCCGGGATATTGGAAAACGCCCGTTTCAAGTCATCCTGCTTTTTTTCAACCAAAACTATTGCCCTGTTTTTTCTTTTCTGCCCAAGTTTTTCAAAATTATTGATTTTTGCCAAATTTGACAGCACAATTGAAACTTCCTTGGTTTTTGGTTTTTCAATTTTTAAATCGTCCAAGAACAAGATTTCGTTGTCCCGAAGCTTCTGCGAAAGCGCCACAAAAAGAGCTTTCTTTTTCATTTTTTTATTTATCTTTTTCTCAAAATTCCTTTCTTTCGTCGGACCATGGGTAACGCCGCCTCCAACCCAAATAGGCGAACGGGTAGAACCGTGTCTTGCTCTGCCTGTGCCTTTTTGGCGCCAAGGCTTGGCGCCTCCGCCGCGGACTTCGCTTCTGTCTTTGACGTGAGCCGAAGGAATGCGCGCGTTCGACTGCATTGAAAGCATGACTTGATGAACCAAATCAGCGTTCCACTTCAAGCCGAAAATGCTTTCCGAAAGCTTAATGCTTCCTTTCTCTTCGCCCTCTTGATTGTATAATCTAGCTTCCATGTTAATTATTAATTGGTGCTTCTAATTTCCAGCAGCGTTCCTCTCCTTCCCGGAATCGCCCCTGAAACAAGGATTAAATTACTGCCGGCGTCAACTTTCAAAATTTTAAGATTTTTCACGGTGATTCTGTCTCCGCCCATTCTTCCTGCCATTTTCATTCCTTTTACAACCCTGCCTCCGGCTCTTCCGCCTCCGCCGCCGATTGAACCGGGTTCTCTTTCAGAATGTTTTTGGCCGTGAGTTCTCGGTCCGCCGCTGAACCCGTGCCTTTTTACAACGCCCTGAAAACCCTTCCCTTTTGAAATACCCGAGACTTCTATTTTATCTCCCTCGTTAAAAAGAGAAACATTGGCTTCGTCTCCGGTTTTAAATTGTTCAGCTCCATTAAAGCGAAATTCTCTTTTTTGAGAACCGGCAGAAACCTGCACGGCTTCATAACCGTCTTTTTCCTTTGTTTTAACGCAAGTTATTTTGTTTGGTTCGGCAACAACCAAAGTCGCCGGATAAACATTTCCGTCTTCGTCAAACATCTGCGTCATCTTTTCTTTTTTGGCTAAAATGAATTTCATAAAATTTTTTGATTGGGATTACGGATTTGGATTTCAAGGACTCTGAAGGCAAAAAAACTGAAAGACAAGTCCGTAATTCCAAGCTGCTTCGCCAGTATAGCAAAATCCCGCCCCGCTGCAAGCCTCGCTAAAGCTGCGGCGAAGCGGGCAAGCGGGGCGGGATTTTGAAAAATTATACAGTCTTTACTTCAATATCCACGCCCGCGGGCAAATTCAAACTTGTAAGCGCGTCTATTGTTTTCGGATTTGGGTTCAGTATGTCCAAAAGGCGTTTATGCACTCTTATTTCAAACTGCTCCCGCGCATCTTTGTGGACAAACGTCGAACGATTCACGGTATATTTTTTAATTTCCGTGGGAAGAGGCACCGGTCCGACAAATTCAATGCCGGCCCTTTGTATCGTTTCGACAATCTGCTTAATGCTATTGTCCAAAACTTTATGATCATACGCCCGAACGCGTATTCTCAATTTCATGGAATCGGGCGCTTCTTTCTTTATTTTGGGAGTTTTTGTCTTCATTTCTGTTTCGCGGGTTTTGTTTGAAAAGAGCTTGAATCAGGTACGCAGTTTCAAAACTATTTTATAATCTTCGTAACAGCTCCTGCGCCGACAGTCTTTCCGCCTTCTCTTATTGCGAATCTTTGCTTTTCTTCCAATGCTACGGAAGAAATAAGTTTTATCTTGAATTTCATCGTGTCTCCGGGCATAACCATTTCAGTGCCTTCCGGCAATGTAACTTCACCGGTGACATCGGTTGTTCTTATATAGAACTGCGGTTTGTAGCCGGCGAAAAACGGAGTATGCCTACCGCCTTCCTCTTTCGTGAGTATATAAACTTCGGCTTCAAATTCAGAGTGAGGAGTAATAGAGCCCGTTTTTGCCAAAACTTGTCCGCGTTCAACATCTTCTTTTTTAAGTCCTCTCAAAAGAATGCCGGCGTTATCGCCGCACATCCCTTCGTCAAGAGATTTATTGAACATTTCAATTCCGGTAACGGTGGTTTTTATCGTAGGCTTAAGCCCGACAATTTCCACTTCATCGGTAAGTTTGATTTTTCCTCTTTCAATCCTTCCCGTAACAACAGTGCCGCGTCCTTCAATTGAGAACACGTCTTCAACGGGCATAAGGAAAGGCTTTTCAACATCGCGAATCGGTTCCGGAATATAATCGTCAAGAGCTTTGGTCAATTCCGCCATAGGCTTTAACGCATCATCTTCCGCGGATTTCGCTTCAAGAGCTTTAAGGGCAGAACCTCTTATGACAGGCGTTTCGCCTCCGGGGAAATTGTATTTTTTGAGCAAATCCCTTATTTCCTCTTCAACCAAATCAACAAGCTCCGGATCATCAACCTGGTCAACTTTGTTTAAGAAAACTATTATTCTGGGAACTCCTACCTGATAAGCCAAAAGAATGTGCTCTCTTGTCTGAGGCATGGCTCCGTCCGAAGCCGCCACAACCAAAATTGCTCCATCCATCTGCGCGGCTCCCGTTATCATGTTTTTGATAAAATCGGAGTGTCCCGGGCAGTCAATGTGCGCGTAATGCCTCTTATCCGTTTCGTATTCCGAGTGATGAAGAGCGATAGTAATTCCGCGCGTTCTTTCTTCCGGCGCGTTGTCTATCTGGTCGATTGTCTCAACCTTCACTTTCTTTCCGGCAAGGCTTAAATAATGAAGAAGAGCCGCTGTTAAAGTGGTCTTTCCATGGTCAACGTGGCCGATTGTGCCGACGTTCACATGAGGTTTTGAGCGTTCAAATTTTTCCGCCATAATTTTTAAATCTTTTTGTTTTTAATGCTTATAATTTTTTTAAAATTTTTGACCCTAAAAATATGCTAAAACAAAATGTCCCAAAAGACAATACATAAATAATACAGAAAAAACAAAACCGGTCAATACTACAAGGGCAATTCTTCAATTTCCGCCTCAAAGTCCAGGGAATCGTCAAAGGCGCGTTCAGAAAACAAATCAGTCTCGTTTTTTTCTTTGTTATCAGATAAATCCTCCAGTTCCTCCATGTTTCTAAAAAAGCTTTAATCTTTATTTTTTACCTTCTTTTATCAGCCCTGCTATATTTTCCGGAACTCTCTCATAACAATTAAACTCCATCGTAAAACTCGCCCTCCCTTCGGTAAGAGAACGCAAAGTCGTGACATAACCGAACATTTCCGAAAGCGGAACTTTCGCGTCTATCACTTTCAAATTGAGCCTGTCGCTCATATTTTCAATTTGACCGCGGCGCGAATTCAAGCTTCCGGTAACATCTCCGAAAAATTTCTCGGGAGTCACGACTTCAACCTTCATTATCGGCTCAAGAATTATCGGCTTGGCGCGCCTTACGGCTTCTTGCAAAGCCATTGACCCGGCTATTTTGAAAGCCGCTTCCGAGGAATCAACTTCGTGATAAGACCCGTCATAAAGCTCCGCGGACATGTCGACGAGAGGAAAACCGGCAATAACGCCTTTTTCCATGGCTTCTTTCATTCCTTTCTCAACCGCCGGAATAAATTCCTGCGGGATAACGCCTCCTTTTATGGAGTTTATAAATTCAAATCCTTTGCCTCTTTCTCTCGCCGCCACTCTTATTCTTACATGGCCGTATTGTCCCCGTCCGCCGGACTGCCTGATGTATTTTCCTTCAGCCTCGGCTTCGTTCATAATTGTTTCTTTATAAGCGACTTGCGGCCGACCCACATTGGCGTCAACTTTAAATTCTCTGCGCATTCTCTCAACCAAAACTTCAAGATGAAGTTCTCCCATGCCGGAAATAATCGTTTCAAGCGTTTCTTCGTCGGTTTTTATTTTAAAAGTAGGATCTTCTTCGGAAAGTCTGTGCAGCGCCATGCTCATTTTTTCCTGATCGGCTTTAGTCTTTGGCTCTATTCTCATGGAAACCACGGCTTCCGGCGAAGTAATTCCTTCAAGAATAATGGGGTCGCTCTCATTGCAAAGAGTGTCTCCTGTTTTTGTTTCTTTGAGTCCGACAATGGCTCCGATATCGCCGGCGTAAAGTTCTTTTACTTCTTCCCTGTGTTTAGCGTGCATGCGAAGAACTCGCCCGATTCTTTCATTTTTCCCTGTCCTTACGTTCATAACATAGGAACCGGAAGTAAGAACGCCCGAATACACCCTGACGAAAGTCAGCTGTCCGACGTAAGGGTCTGTCTGCAATTTGAAAGCCAAAACGGTGAGGGGAGCCTCGTCCGATATCTCACGAATAATTTCTTCTCCAGTTTTTACGCTTGTCCCTTTTACCGGAGGCGTCTCCTTTGGATTCGGAAGAAAATCAACAACCGCGTCCAAAACCAATTGCACTCCTTTGTTTTTCAAAGCCGAACCGCAATAAACAGGAACAAGTTTATAGGAAATGCACGCGCTTCTCATAGCGCGTCTTATTTCTTCTTCCGATATTTCTTTTCCTTCAAGATATTTTTCGGTAAGGGCATCGTCGGTTTCGCTCACTTTTTCAAGAAGAACAGCGCGATATTTTTCCGCTTCGCTTTTTAATTCATCGGGGATTTCCTCCACCTTAAGATTTTCTCCGTGCGCCCCTTCAAAATAAACCGCCTTCATGCGCATCAAATCAATAACTCCCTTAAGCTCCGATTCAAGACCGATAGGAATAGTCATAGCGACGGCATTGGGCGTAAGCCTCTCGTAAATTGACCCCAGGCTTTTTTCAAAATTGGCGCCCATCCTGTCCATTTTATTTATGAAACACAATCTGGGAACATGATGCCTGTCGGCTTGTCTCCACACGGTTTCAGACTGCGATTCCACTCCGGCAACTCCGTCAAAAACAACGACTGCTCCGTCAAGTACTCTTAAAGAACGCTCCACCTCAACGGTAAAATCAACGTGTCCGGGTGTATCTATTATATTTATGCGATATTCATTTTCTCCGTTTTTGGTTTGGTCGGATAAATAAGTCGGTTTCCAAAAACAAGTCGTGGCCGCCGAAGTAATGGTTATACCTCTTTCTCTTTCCTGGTCCATCCAATCCATTACCGCTTCCCCTTCGTGAACTTCTCCTATTTTATGGGAAACTCCAGTATAAAAAAGAACCCGTTCCGAAACGGTTGTTTTTCCTGCGTCAATGTGGGCGATAATGCCGATATCGCGCGTCCGGTCTAAAGGATAAGGTCTCATAAAATGCAAAAATAAAAACTTTAAATAAATTTATTTAGATGAACGAGAATTCTACCAGGCAAAATGGGCAAAAGCCTTGTTCGCTTCAGCCATCTTGTGGGTGTTTTCCCTCTTTTTTATGGCTTCTCCTTCATTTTTTGAAGCCATTATCATTTCTTCGGCAAGCTTCTCGGCCATAGGCTTTCCTTTTTTGCTTCCTGCCGCTCCTATAAGCCACCTCATTGCCAAACTCAACCCGCGATTTACCGAGACTTCGCGGGGAACCTGGTAGTTGGCGCCTCCAACTCTGCGCGAGCGCACTTCCAAAAGAGGAGTCGTGTTTTTAAGGGCAAGTTCAAAAATTTCCATAGGGTCTTTTTTGGTTTTCTTCCCTATTTCTTCAAGAGCTGAATAAACGATATTTCTTGCCACGGATTTTTTCCCGCTGTCCATTACGTAATTTATCATTTTTTCAACGGCCAAAGAGCCGTGTTTCGGATCCGGCTTGATAAAATGCTTCTTTTTTATCGCTCTTCTCATGCCAAAAATTAATGAATGTTATGATATAATTTTTATTCTTTCGCCTTTTGCTTCTTGGCTCCGTATTTTGACCTCTGCTGTTTTCTGCCTTCAACTCCGGCGGAATCAAGAACTCCGCGCACGATATGATATCGGACTCCGGGCAAATCTTTTACTCTGCCTCCGCGCAAAATCACGACGGAGTGTTCTTGAAGATTGTGCTTTTCTCCCGGGATATACGCCGTCACTTCCATGCCGTTTGACAATCGCACCCTGGCGATTTTCCGCAAGGCAGAGTTCGGCTTTTTCGGTGTCGTTGTCTTGACGCTTAGGCAAACTCCTCTTTTAAAAGAAGACGGATAAGACACGGGTTTGTTTTTGATAACATTAAACCCGCGCCGCAAAGCCACCGATTTTGATTTTTTAACCGGGCTTTTCCTCCCTCTTTTTACCAATTGATTTATGGTCGGCATAATAAAAAACAGATATCAAATCCAGAATAATGGAATTGTGAAATAATTCAAGAAAAATAAAGCCCACAAACGGGCTAATTCATATAGTATTACTTTATTTAAAAAAAGCAACCCTCTTTGGGAAGGCCGCTTGTCTTTCCATAAAATTCCGGCTAAAACGCCTGGTTAAAACCCTGTTCCAACCACCGAGCTAAACAAAAACTCTATAATCGGCAATATGGCGCCCGGGAAAAAAATTATAAACGCCAAAACAAGAAAAAAACCGAATTTTTCAAGGAATTCCTGCATATTTGAAAGGCTCGCCGGTAAAACTGCGAAAAGAAGTTTTGAACCGTCAAGCGGAGGGATGGGAACAAGATTAAAAACCGCCAGGATTATGTTTATGAACACTATTGACGAAAGTATCTGAAAAAAAGAATAAGGCAAAAATCCCGCCCCGATTCCAAAGCGTAAAAAAAGGCCAAAAAACACTGCGACAAAAAGATTGGCAAAAGGTCCCGCAACTCCCACAATGGCAGAACCCCATCTTTGATTTTTCAAATTGTACGGGTTATACGGTACCGGTTTTGCCCAGCCTAAAATAAATCCTCCCGCGAAATAAGTCATAAGCGGCACCAAAAAAGAACCGAATAATTCCAGATGTTTTATCGGATTAAGAGTAAGCCGGCCCGCGTATTTGGCGGTCGGATCGCCCAAAAGATACGCCGAATATCCGTGGGAAAATTCGTGTACCACCACGGACATTATCAAAATCGCGATAGCGAACAAAAATTCAGCCCCTGCCATAATTCAATTATAAAGCACTTATCTTAAAATTTATACCGGCCAAATTTTAAAAACCCGAAAAATAAAACTTGCATTAACCGAAAAATACAATTATATTAACCAAATGGCAAAAGAATGTCCTATCTGCGGCAAAGGTTCCAAAATGGGAGGAAAAAGAAACCTGCTCCGCGGTAAATACAACCCGACAAAACAAACAAGAAAATATCCAAATCTTCAATGGGCGCTTTTTCCCGACGGCAAACGCCGGAAAATCTGCACCCGGTGCCTGAAAAAAGGATTACACCTCAAGGCGAAAAAAATAAAATAATTTTTTAGCCGCCTGTATCCTAAAAACCCTTTCAACGTTTAAACTCTCTAATGGATGTAATCTCTCATGGTCTTTGGGCCGCGGCGGCCGCCAAAGCCGCGAATAAAAAATTCAAAAAACCGCTCAAAATAAAATGGGTGGCGTTTTGAAATTTTATACCCGACATTTTCGCACAGAAAAAAGCAATCGAGGAAACAGCAAATTATCAATAATTATAAATTTTATTTGACGGAAACGATTCATGTTTCCTGTCTCTAACAGGATGAAAATCGCTATCAAAAATTTCAAAGAAAACCCTTCCGTGTCTTTGCGCAGGGCGGGCTATGTTTTTCTCGGAAACGAAAATAACGAAATGAGCTTTGTAAAACGCCTCGGAGGGGCCGACTATCCGCGTTTCCATATTTACGCTAAAGCCGAAGAAAATGCTTTAACTATAAATATACACCTGGACCAAAAACGCGGAACTTACGGCGCGGCGCGACACCACGGAGAATACGAAAACTCCGCCGAACTTTCGGCGGAAGCGGAGAGAATAAAAAATATTTTAATATAAAACTTTCTCTAAAAAAGAGAATAAACTCCGTATTTGAAATCTTCCTCGTCAATAAATTCTATCTTCTCGTTTAAGCATTCATGGAGGGAATTATCTAATTTTCCAAAAATACTGGAACATCTCAAAAGATTGTAAGCGACGAACGCGGCATAATAGATCACTTTCCTCCCTTCAAAAGTCCACATAAAAGCGTTTACGCCGTCAAAATCACGGCCCACAAAACTGCCGCCCATAAAATGCCTTCCGTAAAAATCTCTCAAGATACAATCGCCCCAACACATAATATCCCTTCCCGCGAAATCAAATCTTTCGTCTACGGCTCCGTTTTTAAAAACGCATAAAAACAAACTTTTGCATTCTATGTCCCTGATTTCGCTTTCATTCGGCTGAAATTCCAGCCGAATGTCGTTATCCGGATACCGAAGATCCTGATTTTCATCCACGTAATCTTCAAGCTCCCCGCTGTTTCTGATGATAATGTCCAATTCTGTTTTCATTTTCTTTTAAATGCCGTAAAACTAGACAAACTCCACCATTAAAAAAATTGAAATCACGGCAAGGATCAAACCGATAATTTCGGCAAACGCCAGATGCTCCTTAAAAATAAAAACGCTGACTAAGGCGCCGAGGACAAGAGCTCCCATGCTGAATATCACTCCGGCATCCAAAAATTCCATTTTTTTAAGAATCCAAAACCAGCCGTAAGCGGACACTCCCCATATTAAAGCGGCGGCTATTATCAAAATTGAGGAAGCGGGCTTTTGAGACAATGTGGCTTTTTTAAGCAAGATGTCTCCCAAAACAGTGGACGCGGTCAACACGGTCGCCACGAGAAAAATTATTATTTTAAGCATATTTTTATCTATTCGGGCTGCGGAGAATTGAACTCCGGTCATACCCACCCCAAGGGTACGTACTGCCGTTGTACTACAGCCCGCCAAAGGATTACCCGAGCCCGATTTTACTTTTTACTTCAGCGAGTTTTTTCTCGGCCAATGGTCTCACTTTTTCCGCGCCTTGTTTTAAAATTTCATCAATTTTTCCGGGTTCTGATGCCATCTTTTTATATCTTTCCTGAATCGGCGTTAATTTTTGGATAACAAGTTCCGCCAAATCTTTTTTGAATTCCGCGTATCCTTTGCCCCCGAATTTTTTCTCAATATTCTTCTTTTCCAAACCGCTAAACATTTCATAAATAGTAAGCAGATTGTAAATTCCCGGCCTGCCTTTATCAAAAACAATCTCTTTTCCCGAATCAGTCGCGGCTTTTGATATTTTTGAATTGATTTTGTCGGGCGAGTCCAAAAGATTTATCACATTCCCTTCTCCGTTTTCACTTTTACTCATTTTCTTTCCCGGATTTTGAAGCCCCATTATCCTATTGCCTGTTTTTCGTATCACGGCTTCGGGTAAAACAAAAGTTTCTCCATAAATTGAATTAAAGCGCTTGGCGATATCGCGCGCCAGCTCCACGTGCTGTTTCTGGTCTTCGCCAACCGGCACGGCTTCAGTACCATAAAGCAAAATGTCCGCGGCCATAAGCGCCGGATAATCAAAGAGCCCCACGCTTGAATTTTCCCTGCCTGCAGGCAGTCCGATTTTTGCTTTATGGGATTTCTCCTTAAACTGCGTCATCTTTTCCATCCAGCCCATCGGCGTAAAACAATTCAAAATCCATGCCAGTTCGGAATGCGCCGGAATACGCGATTGAACGAACAATGTTGATTTTTCCGCATCTATTCCGCATGCCAAAAGAAGTCCGGCAGTTTCCGTGATTTTTTCTTTGAGAATTTTAGGATCCTGTTTGACTGTTATCGCGTGCAAATCAACAACGCAGAAAATATTATCAAAATCAGGCTGCGAATCAACCCAGTTTTTTATGGCGCCAAGATAATTTCCTATATGTATATTGCCCGTGGGCTGAATCCCCGAGAAAACCTTTTTTTTCATGCCTTCCTATTTTATTTAGTTTTCCGGCCCAACGCAATACAGAGGATCGGCGCAATTTTTGGTTGCCGCTCCGCAAGCATAAGTTCCATCCAAATCATTCTGCAAAACCGATTTCGTGGCATCTGACAATGTCGTGCCAACCACATAATGCGTTCCTTCTTTTCTATAGCAGTAAAAAGCGTCTTTATCGGATTGGAACAGTTGGAACCCGGCATTAAATTGTTCAAGCGTCGGGTATTTGCCGTTCTGGCTGTAATACGAAGCCAAAAATACTTTTGCCTGGCTTATAACGGCTGCTTTCGCGTCGTTTGGGTCAATCGCAGCTTGCTCTTGTTCCGCGGGTGTTATTTCACCTACAACTTCAAGCCCCTCATTCGTTCCTTCTTCTTCTGCCGCCTGCTGATTCTGGTCAAAATTATTTTCCGGAGGAGTATACGCGCCAAAATCTTCTTCTATTACATTTGTTGAAGAATAAAAAAGTCCGATTATTTCATCTTTGAAATAATATCCCGCTCCCGCAGCGATTAAAAGCAGAAAAATCAGAGCAAAAAGCCAAAACGTTTTTCCGCCAGAAGAAACTGTTTGGAGCCTTGGCGTTCCCATGCCGCCAAGCGGCTGAAAAATCTTTTGGGTATCTTGTTGCAATTTCGTTTCGGGTCTGGGAGCCGGAGGAGGCGTTGGAGGAACGGCTGGCGGAGGAGTCTGGGGCCTGGGAGGAACTTGAGAAAAGACAGGAGCCTGAGTAGCCGGAGGAGGAGTCGGCCTCTGAAAAACAGGAGCGCCGGGTTGAGCCGGAGGAGGAGTCGGCCTTGAGAAAACAGGCTGAACCGGAGATGACGGCTGACCGGGAGCCGGATTTGCGACAGAAGGCGACGCTATATTGCCGGAAAGAAAATCTTTTCGCCCTTTAGCTTCGGAAAAAATGCGGGAAACTTCGTCATCGGTAAGCCCTTCACCTTTTAACTTAATCCTAACGTCCGCTTCGGACGCGCCCTTGGAGAACGCTTCTTCCGCGTATTTTATTTGAATTGGGTTTATCATATTTTTAGTTTATTATTTATAAATTTGAGCAACCCTATTGATTATTATTTTAACAGGTATGCGAAAATATAATAGTGAATCAGAAAAAAAACTGGGGATTCCCGCAAAAAACAAAAAGGCCACTATCCGCTTAGGATAGTGGCCGCTGCTGCTAAAAGCAGAACCAATCTATGCTTTCTTGAATTTGCGCCGGGCAAAACCGGACAAACCGATTAAACCGCTTCCCAAAAGAAGCATGGTTGCCGGTTCGGGCACAGGAGCGCCAATAATGTCGTTTGCGCAAGTTGAGGTACCCCATGAAATTCCCAGATAATCTCCGGGAGGAACGGCGTCAGTCCAATACCAGTTATCGGCCGTATATTTAACACCGTCTCCGTTCCAGGCCACAGTGCCTGAAAATCCGGTGTCTGAACCTCTTTCAGCCCAAACGTTTTGTCCAAATCCCCATATATACGGAGGACTGCTTATGCCAAACGATGCCGCGATTTCATCGGAAGTTAGCCAATCGCTCACAGCATAAAGATGACCCGCTTGGAACGTCCCGTGATCGACTAACGGAATCGCGTAGGCAGGCGGAGAGGATTCTTCTCCCCACAGGATTAAATCCGCCGGCAAAGTTTGCCAGCTTCCCACAAGAATGCCCGCTTCCGTGTAATTCGTTAAGATGCTCACAACAAGCGGATTGGTATTCACATTGTAGGAGATTTGAGTAGTGTCAAAACCGGATTCGCCTATCTGGTCACCTATCGGGTCATAAATGGTTATGTCATAGGCCTGCGTCAAAACCGGTACAGACAAAAAAACCGCCGATAAAACCAACAACACGCAAAAAATCTTCTTCATCAAGCTAACTCCTTTTTTTCTTTTTTAAGGTTTCCGTCAAAAAACTCAGCCCCTGCCTCTTTTTTACCTCCTTATTAAAGATCTAAGCACAGTTATTACAGATAGCACACAGCTCTATTTTTTGTCAAATTCAAAATTGACATTGCCAAATGAAAGGCTAAACTGAAATAAACATGGGAAACAGAGAAATTTTTAGCTCAATTTATTATTTTCTTATTAACTGGTTTGGAAAATCAGTCTGTTTTGCGCGTTTATAAAAATTATAAAAAGATTTTTAAAAGCAAAATAGACTGGTCTTCCAAGACCAGTTTTTTGTTCTTTGCGTTAATTTCAGTTCTTTACAATTCTCGGCAAAAACAATAAAACAGGGAGGAAATTATGGCTTCTTCAAGCGCGATTTGGACATGTCAAGAATGCGGCACAAAAAACTGCAACGCGAAACGCTGCAAAAAATGCGGCAAAAAGCACAGGCTCAACAATTGCAAGGGAAAAAGCAGCTGCCGTTCTTTCCATGGCTGGAGAACACCAGCTAATGATACTCCGGCAAATGTTTCCGCCGCGTAAAAACAGGATACCCCCGCTTTTGGCGGGGGTATTTTTGAGTATCGCAACACAAACCATTTTTCAGCATTATTTCACAACAAAATTATTCCTCTATTTTTCCCAGCATAATTCCAATTCCAACCCTTATACCATTGAAAGTATTTATTATTCTTTCTTTATACACTTTTTTCTGGGTTTCTATTTCTTCTCTTGTCTGAGGAAAATGCTTTTCTCTGGATTCTAGCATTTTTTCAAGATATTCATGTCTTTCTCCGTCTCTCTCTTTTCTTTCTGCTTTTGTTATGATTAGCTCCTGTAAGTCAATTATATCCTCCAAAAGAGGTCCAAGATCCGAACCGACCAATTTATTTCCTCCAAAATCTTCCAGAGAATCCTTTATCTTTTCTAGTTCTTTGTAGCTAATTTCCTTAGTTTGCTCAATCTTCAAAGCGACATCCGTAGTTAACTCAAGCAAATCCATTCCTCGGTGATAAAGGGGTTCTTTTCTATATCTTTCTTCATCACAAACATAACGCCTATTCTCGCATACTTCAGTGATCGATGGTTTTTCAAATGAATTCTCCATAAATTTATTTTATTAATATTAATCAATAATTTTACTTAAAAAAAATTTAATAGTTACTAGCTCAACAAAAGTCAATCTTAATTGTTAAAGAGATTTTAGCAGATATAAAATCTCTTTAACAAGGATTAAAAAGAGTCTCGCCCCGCCAGTCAGACGAATAAACTCTGGTAGGGCGAGCGAGCAAACTCTTTCCCCTGAAAATTTGAAATGTCTGAATTGGTCGGGCTGCTGGGAATCGAACCCAGTCTACACCCTCCCGAAGGGTGCGTACTACCGGCATACTCCAGCCCGTTTGTCCTGAGCCTGTCGAAGGATTATCTTACTCCGTACTTTTTTCTTATTTCCGAAAGCTCTTTCTGCTCTTCTTCGTCTTTCCTGGCCTTGCCTTCCTCACCAAGCGCTTTAATTTCTTCTTCTGGAAGTTTAGCAAGCTCGGCTGAACGCGCGGAAAGATAATCTTTTTTGTTTCTCTCCGGCTCATCCAAAACTTCTTCCAAAAGAGCGTGAAGAATAAAACCCACTTTCGGCCCCGGTTCAACCGCCGCCGCTTTCATCACGTCTTCTCCTTTTATATCAAGCTTGGAAACGTTTAATGGCGACCTTAAAGCTTCTTCCACCATTGATTCGTATTTTCTCAAACGATACGGCTCTTCTTTCGGCCTGCCCATCCCTATTCTGTCGCAAAAACGGACGTTCATCAAATCCCAAACGTTTTCCTCTCCGACATTTCGCGCAAGGCGGCGCACCGCGGAAAGAGTGATAATGTCCGTGTCCGAAAAAAACAAATGCCAGCGCACAAGCTTTCCCACTTTTTCTATAAATTTTTTCGGGTAACGAAGCCGCGATAAAATTTCCACGGTCATTTTAGCGCCGACAACTTCATGGCTGTAAAAAGTGGATTCAATTCCTTCTCCCCATTTTGTTCTAGGTTTTCCGATATCGTGGAAAAGCGCCGCCATGCGAATCTCCAAAGAAAAATTTTTGTCAGCCGCGTGCTGAAGAGCGCGCAGATTGTGTTCCCACACAGTAAAAATATGCTCTTTATTCTGGCCCACGCCGATTCCTTCTTCCAGTTCCGGCGCCACGAATTTCAAAATTCCCGCTTCCTGCGTTTCTTCAATCCCCTTTTTGGGCGATGCCGACATAAGCAATTTTGAAAACTCGTCGCGTATCCTTTCCATGGAAATCGCTTTCAAAAGATGCGATTTTTCTTTTATTGTTTTAACGGTTTCCGGCTCAATTTCAAAACCAACTTCGGCCGCGAGACGCACCGCTCTCATTATTCTTAATGCGTCGTCTTCAAACCTGTCTTCCGGATTGCCGACTGTCTTTATCACTTTGGCTTTCAAGTCATTTTTACCTCCGAAAGGATCTCTTATTTCCACAAATTTTTCTTCAAGAATTTCATCATCGGCTTCGCTTGCGCCGTCCGAACGCAAATACGCCGACTGCGATACAAGAAGAGCCATGGCGTTTATGGTAAAATCGCGGCGAGACAAGTCTTCTTCAAGACTGTCGCCGAAACGCACTATATCCGGATGACGTTTATCTGTATATTTAGCTTCTATTCTATATGGGGTTATCTCCACCGCTTTTAATGTCTCGTCTTCCGAACCCGTGATAACGCCGACAGTGCCAAAGTCATTTTCATAAAAAGAATCCGGAAAAATTTTCTGTATTTCTTCGGGCTTGGCGTTTGTTGTGGCGTCCCAGTCTTTCGGCTTTCTGTTTAAAAGAAGATCGCGCACGCAGCCACCGACAAGATACGCCTCAAAACCGTTCGCTTCAAGCCGCTCCAGGACGTTTAAAATTTCTTTTGGAATTTTATAAGACATAAACAGTGCGTCCCCGGAGGGATTCGAACCCCCAATAACAGTTCCGAAGACTGTCGTGATATCCGTTTCACTACGGGGACAAAAACCAGAATTAAATTGATTTTTCAATACAATTTTGTCATAATTTTTTTGAAATATCAACCCTCGTCCCTATAGCTTAACGGATAAAGCGCAGCCCTCCGAAGGCTGAAATCGAGGTTCAATTCCTCGTAGGGGCACAGTTGCAAAATCGCCGATTTATAGTAGAATTTATGATGAAAGGTCAAGATTATTAAACTTTATTTTGGCCAAATTATGGACAAATTAATCGGCAAAGTCACTCATTTTTTTGACAAAGCCATGGTCGCGGTTATTCTGCTGGACGATAAAGTTTCCACGGGAGACACTATAAAGTTCAAAAAGATTGGCGAGGAATTTGAACAAAAAGTGGAATCAATGCAGATTGACCACAAGCAGATAAACAGCGCGAAAAAAGGGGAAGAAATCGCAATTAAAGTAGACCAGGCGGTTAAAGAAGGCGCGGAAGTGCATTTGGCTGAGTAGTAAAATTTTTCAAAAGAAAAGAAAAATCTGTTCCCAAACGGAACGGAAATTAAAATTTATGGTGCCTATAGTTTAGTGGTAAAACTCCACTCTGTGGAAGTGGTATCGAGAGTTCGATTCTCTCTAGGCACCCCAAACGGTATCTAATATAACCGAGTTCGGTTGATTGGATATCATTGCAGGAATCTCGGCAATTTGTCGGGATTTTTGCGTTTTAGGGGCAATCTTGGATTTTGATTTGCCAGCTACAAATGGTGTAAACTCTACGGCCAAGTCGGTTATGATTCTCGGACCGGTGATTTCCTTGTATTTCTTGGTAAAGACCAGATCCTCCGCTTGCATTAGGCCTCTAATGATCGGTGATGGTATTACGGTTTGGATTTTTTTGTCGGCTACTTCAAACCTCTCCCAATATAGGCCAAGGAATAATCGTTTCATCTCATCCGGTGATTTTGTGTAGGCTTCATAAGCGTTACGGACGAATAAAAGCATATCCTGTAATTCGTCTATTCTCATATTCAACTTTTTATCTTGGGCGTACAGTTCGTCTTGCAATAGCTCGAGCTGTTCTTTGATTTTTACTTTTACTCCAGAGAAGTCATCATCCGTGATGGTAGGTACCCCAAATCTAAGACACTCTTTGTACAATATTTAGCAGCCAATATAATTGGGGTATATGACAATAACAAAGAAACACCGCATTTCCAAAGAAGTGCGCGACCAAGTGCTTAAAAGGA
>JAQTSC010000007.1 GCA_028711505.1 Candidatus Paceibacterota bacterium
GCAGCCGTGGCGGGGTTCGTTATCCGAGCGTACGAAAAACTTTCACATTACCACGCGCTCCGCGCGTGCGATTATCTTTCGTTCAGCGATTTTGGAAAAAGGTTCGAGTATGGTAAAATAAACGCACAGCGAGCGAGTTTTAGCAAACTTTATAAAGCAGGAAACCTGCTTTTTTCCGTAGCCGAACTGCCTACCAGAAAAGCAAGCGGGTTTAGTTAGCGATTATCAGCTAAAATTAAATTTATATAATGAGCAAAGTGGCAATTTACACGACTCCTACTTGCGGATACTGCCAGATGGCAAAAGAGTGGTTTAAAGAAAAAGGAGTTGAATACGAAGAACACGATGTTTACAGCGACATGGAAAAACGCAAAGAAATGGTTGAAAAAACCGGACAAATGGGCGTGCCGGTGATAGAGGTAAACGGCGAATTTGTAGTAGGCTTTGACAAACATCTCTTGTCGGAACTTTTAAAAATTTAGTCATACGCCTCCATAGTTCAATGGATAGAACAAGGGACTCCTAAGCCCTAGATCCAAGTTCGATTCTTGGTGGGGGCAAAAACGAGCCGGGCCCGTAGTATACCGGTAACACACTTCCATGGCATGGAAGAGTAAGGGGTTCGATTCCCCTCGGGTCCATATTTTAGAAAACTGCCAAAGAACCTGAAAAAATATCGGCTCGAACTGCATTTTAATTTTGGGAAAAGAAAATTTTTGAATCATAAGTTTATGAATGAATTTACGCTTTTTGCACAACCTTGGTGGGTAAATTTTTTGATAGCCATTCCATTTGTTTCGTATTATTTATGGCGGAAGGAAGGGCTTGTAATTTCAAAATGGACTCTTGTTATTTCTGGTTTGTTCGGCGTTGCATTTGGATTTGTTGAAGCATCGGTTGTAGTTTATCTCCGTGCCGCAGTAGGACTTCTTCCTGGATACGGTGGCACACTTTCTGATGTCGCTCGACTTTCTGTTAATATTTACCAACAAGCCCAAATTCTTGGCGAGTTGCCCAAGAGTTTGTTGGCAGTAGAATTTTTTCGGGAAGCCGCTACCATGATTATGTTGCTTAGTATAGCTCTTATAGCAGTTAAATCTTTGCGGGAGCGTTGGGCGATATTTCTCTGGGCTTTCGCTACTTGGGATATTTTTTACTACATTGGTTTATGGGCCACAGTTCGTTGGCCTTCATCTCTATTAACTCCCGATGTCCTTTTCTTGATTCCAGTTCCATGGTTTTCACAAGTATGGTTTCCTACTCTCATAAGTGTGCTTACTATGATTGCTGTTGTCATTGCAAGAAAAGATGTTAAAAATTCTTATTAATCTGAATTCGGGAGCCACCAAAGAAAAACTTGAAATTGTCATCGGCGCGGCGGAGCCACGATTTCGGATTTTGTTAATGACACACCATAACCTTATAACCCCGTTTCGGCGAAATGCCGAAACGGGGTTATTTTTTTAGGTTCTGTTCTTCCCGTGAAAATTTTTATGAATTTCTTTAAGCCTCCTGTCCGTAACGTGCGTGTAAATCTGAGTTGTCGTAATGCTTGAGTGCCCGAGCATCTGCTGAACCGAACGCAAATCTGCGCCATTTTCCAAAAGATCAGTGGCAAACGAATGGCGTAAAATATGAGGTGTGGTTTTTTTTGAAATTCCCGCTTCTACAGCGCGGCTCTTTACTATTCTTTCAACGGAGCGCGGAGTAAGCCTGCCGCCCATCGCGTTGATAAAAAGAGATTCCTCGCCTATTCCGGTTCTTTTGTCCAAATAATTTTTCAACGCCGCCTTGGCGCTCTGCGATAAAAAAACCAGACGTACTTTTTCTCCTTTTCCCCGCACGGAAAACTCGTCTTTTTTCAAATCAACATCGTCAATGTTAAGCCCGCAAAGTTCGGACACGCGAAGCCCTGTTGAAAACAAAAGTTCCAAAATCGCCTTGTCGCGGAAAAATTTCAGATTATTCCCTTTTGGCGCGGCAAGAAGCCGCGAAAGTTCGCTTGCTGAAATCAAATCAATCTGACGTTCTCCAATTTTGGCAAGTTCAATGCGTTCGGGCGAAAGGCTTTTTATTTCGTTTTTTACAAAATATTTCAAAAAATTCCGCAAGGCGATGAGATAATAATTTTGGCTTTTTTTCTTTAATCCTTGACGGTTCAAATACAAACGAAATTCGCGAACGTTTTCATCTTCTATTTCTCGCGGAGATTCCAATTTTGAAAATTCCAAAAAACGAGTTAAATACCTGTCGTAATTTTCAACCGTTTTAAGCGAACGGCCTCGCTCTATTTCAATATATTCAAGATAACGTTTTTTGAGTTCTTTCAAATTCATAATTACATTTTACAGCAAGTTTTTATGTCGCACAATTATTATAATAACAAGCAGTTGACAATACCCCAAAAAACTGATAGAAAAGATGCAGGCGGCCGGCGTTTTGTGATACCCCTCTATGCCGGAAGCCGAAGCCTCGCCCTGCTTTCGGGGGCGAGGTCAAATATTTGAAAAAAACAAAAAAATAAACTAAAATTTTAACAATGTCGATTCCAACAAAAGAAAAAGAAAAAATCATCAAAAAATACCGGGTGCACGAAAAGGACACCGGTTCTTCGGAAGTGCAGGTCGCGGTTTTGACGGAGAGAATTAAAATGCTCACCGGACATCTTAAAGAAAACCCCAAAGACAACCATTCCCGCAGAGGCCTTCTCAAAATGGTTTCAAAGAGAAAATCCCTCATGGACTATCTTAAAAAATCAAGCTCCGAACAATACGCGGAAACGGTAAAAAAACTCGGGCTGAAGAAAAACCGCTCTTTAAGCGACAAGAAAGCCGAAACTCCCACGGAAGTCGAAGACGAAAAATAATATTTAACATATGGGCCTCATTAAACATAAAAACCAGCGCGTGGCTGTTTTGATTGACGTGCAAAACATGTACCATTCAGCCAAAGCGCTTTACAAGCAAAAAGTAAATTTTAAAGAGGTTCTGAAAACAGCGGTAGGAGGACGACAGCTCATAAGAGCGATAAGTTATGTCATCCGCACTGAGTCGGGTGAAGAAAAATCCTTTTTTGACGCTCTTGAAAAAATAGGGATTGAATTGAAAATAAAAGACCTTCAAATTTTTCACGGAGGAATGAAGAAAGCCGACTGGGATGTCGGGCTTACCGTTGACGCGATTCGTTTGGCGGATTCAGCGATAGACGCCATAGTGCTTATCACCGGAGACGGAGATTTTGTTCCGCTTGTGGAATACCTAAAAGGAAAAGGAAAACAGGTGGAAATAATCGCTTTTGCCAAATCCACGTCTTCCCGCTTAAGAGAATCTACGGACGATTTTCTGGACTTGGGAGAAAGCCCCAAAAAATACTTGATATAAAAAATTAAAAAATTAACAATTAAACAGCGCGGTAAAAGCCTACGAATGCATACGAACGGCACGAATAAAAATTCGCCCCATTCGCATGAATTCGTAAGCCGGCGCCGCTAAAAACAATGACGAACTCAAAAAAATACGAGATTGAAGTGGCGGGCCGTCCTTTAACGGCTGAATTTTCCGATTTAACCGAACAGGCGAACGGTTCGGTTGTGCTTAAATACGGCGAAACAACGATTCTCGCCACCGCAGTGATGACAAACGAACAGAAAGAAGGGCTTGATCACTTCCCTTTGATGGTTGATTACGAAGAAAAATTTTACGCCGCCGGAAAAATTCTCGGAAGCAGGTTCGTAAGACGCGAAGGAAAACCTTCCGACGAAGCGATACTGAACGGCAGAATGATAGACCGCACCATAAGACCTCTTTTCGACAAAAAAATCAAAAATGAAACTCAAGTCGTAGCCACCGCTCTCTGCGTTGACGAAAACAACGACCCGGACGCCATCGCGATACTCGCGGCCTCTTTGGCGCTTTCCTGCTCTGACATACCGTGGGACGGACCCGTAAGCAGCGTAAGAGTAGGGAAAATAGACGGCAAGTTCGTAATAAACCCGACTTACGAAGAAAAAAAATTGTCGGATATCGACCTCATCATCTGCGGCAAAAACGGTAAGGTGAACATGATAGAAGGAAAGGCCGGACAAATTCCGGAAGAAACTATTTTAGCCGCGATTGAAACGGCCATGCCCGAATTAGAAAAACTTGAAAACTTTCAGAAAAAAATAGCCTCGGAAATCGGCAAAGAAAAACGGCGGATAACCGCCAAAAAACGCCCGGAAGAATTAACGCGCCTTTTTGAAAAATCTTTCAAAGAACGCATCGATCAAACGCTTTCGGAACCTAAACCGAAAAAAGCTCATTCTGAAATGCTCGACGAACTGAAACACGAATTGATGGAAACAGTGAAAAAAGAAATCGGTTCCGAATCTTCTTTTTTCGGCATGGCCTCGGAGATGATGGAAGAAACGGTAAACGACGCAATTCATAAAAACGCCCTTGAAAAAAACATGCGTCCCGACGGAAGAAAATTCGACGAAATCAGGACTCTTTCTTCGGAAACAGGCGTGCTTCCGCGCGCTCACGGCTCGGGATTATTTTATCGAGGAATGACTCACGTGCTTTCCGTGGCAACGCTTGGATCACCTTCCGATTTTCTCATTATTGAAGGGATGGAGGTAAGCGAAAAAAAACATTTTATCCACCACTATAACTTCCCTCCTTTTTCCGTCGGAGAGATAGGAAAACTCGGAAATCCGGGAAGGCGGTCAATCGGGCACGGCGCTTTGGCCGAAAAAGCCCTGTTTGCGGTAATACCTCCAAAAGAAAAATTCCCCTACACAATACGAGTGGTCTCGGAAACACTGTCTTCAAACGGTTCGTCTTCAATGGGTTCTGTTTGCGCTTCAACAATGGCTCTCATGGACGCGGGTGTTCCGATAGAATCTCCCGTTTCCGGAATCGCGATGGGGCTAATGATGAAAGACGAAAACGATTATAAAGTTTTAACCGACATTCAAGGCCCTGAAGACCACCACGGCGACACGGATTTTAAAGTTGCCGGAACAGAAAAAGGAATAACGGCCTTGCAAATGGACGTAAAAATTCAGGGCATCACGTTAAAGATGATAGAGGACATATTGAAACAAAGCAGAAAAGCGAGGCTTGAAATTCTTGAAGTCATCAAAAGCGCGATTGCAGAACCGAAAAAACAGGTTTCGCGATACGCTCCCAAAATAATCATCGTGCAGATAAATCCGGAAAAGAAAGGCGCGCTGATAGGCCCCGGAGGAAGAACCATAAACAAAATCATAGACTCCACCGGCGTTGAAATAGACATAGAAGAAGACGGCCGCGTTTTCATAACCGGCGTTGAAGAAGAAGCCGTGCAAAAAGCGAAAGGAATCGTTGAAGAAATAACCTATGAACCCAAACCCGGGGAAATATTCCAGGGAGTAGTGACAAGAATTTTTGAATTCGGCGCCATGGTTGAAGTAAAAGGAGGGCACGAAGGGCTTATACATGTTTCGGAGCTCGCGCCGTTCAGAGTGGAGAGAGTCACCGATATCGTAAACACGGGCGACACAATTCCGGTAAAACTTGTTAATATAGACGATATGGGCCGGCTTAATTTTTCATTAAAACAAGCGGACCCCAATTATGCCTCAGGAAAACAACAGACAGCAAAACCAAACAATGGAGAAAGCGGAAACGGAGGACGCGGGCAAAACGAGCGCGATGGAAAAAATTTCAGACACAGGTAGCATTGAAAAAGAAAACGCTAAACAAGCGCAAACGCAAAATGAAAGCAGGCCGGCAAAACTCCGTTCGCTTAGAACTCTCAGGTCGGACCTTTCCGAAACAGCAAGGAAAGGAGAATTTTCTCTTACGGATATCTATCTGAGACAGCAATCGCAAAATCCGTACGGCGCGCAAAATCCGAAGGCCGGATTTTTCTCCCAAAACAAAATCTCTGCCCTGATTGCGGGCATTGCGCTGATAATTCTTGCATCCGCGGGAACTTATTTTTTGTTTTTTAAAAAAACCGAAACGGAGCAAATCCCGGCAAAATTCGCTCCGCAGCCAATATTGGCAAGCCAAGTTCAAAAAACCATAGAGTTCAAAACAAAAAACGATTTCTCAAACCAAGTTAAAAGCTCGCTGTCTCAAAATTTTACAATAGGAGAAATCGTCTACCTGCCAATAAAGAAAGCAGGGGAAGAATCTTCCCCTTACGCCGGGTCCGTTGAATTTTTAAAGTTTTTTGGAGGAGAAAACGGAAACGCCCTTTCTCCTTATCTGGAAAACAGGTTCTTTTTAGGGATAATGTCTCTAAATGAAAACGTCCCCGTTCTTATTTTTGAAATAAAAAACGGCAAATACGAAAATGCCTTTGCCGGAATGCTTAAATGGGAAAAAAATATTTTATCCGACCTGAATTTCCTTTTTGAAGAAGACAGCCTGGCTAAGCCCTTAACCGACGCCGCGTTTTCCGATAAAATAGTCTCAAACCAAAACGCCAGAACAGCGGAACAAAACGGAGAAACAAAATTCATATACGCCTTGTTTAATAAAAAGTACATTGTAATCACGTTAGCCGAAGAACAATTCAAAGAAATAATCCAGGAGCTGGAGCTTGCTCCCTAGCCCCTAAAATGAAATAATTACAAAATAAAAAACATGGACACAAATTATTACAAAGAAAAACTTGAAGAGGAAAAGAAACGGCTGGAAGAAGGACTTCTAAAAATAGCCAAGCCCGACCCGGAAGAACCGGGTGACTGGGAAACAACGCCGACGGACCTGAACATAATGGCATCGGACAAAAACGAAATTGCCGATGTCTTTGAAGAATCAATAACGAAAGAAGCGGTTGAATCCGAACTTGAAGAACGCTTAAACGACGTGAAAGACGCCCTCAAAAAAATAGAAAGCGGCGCATACGGAGTTTGCGAAACCTGCGGAGAAAAAATAAACGAAGAGCGGCTCAAGGCCGAGCCCGCGGCAAAAAACTGCATCAAACACGCGAAAAATAGCTAAAAAACTTTACGGAATAAAAAAGACCCCGCCTGGCGCGCAAGCGCAAAGCGGGGATTTTTTATTCCGGGAGCTCGGACGTAAAATTGAAAACGGCCGACCTGAGCAAAGAACAAATGATAGCAAGAAGAAAAATACACTCCAAGGAAGAACACGAAAGATAGTAGATCCTCGGAAAAAAATAAAATACAGCCGCAATGTCATGAAAAATATAAAATAGCACAATTCCCAACAACATCGGGGAAATAACAAAAAATGCTATCAAAGAAGGAAAAATAAAAAGAAATCGGCTGTCTGTTCTCGCCTTATCCTTCCGCGAAATAAAAAGGTCTAAAGAACAAAACCCGAGGAGGATCAGCAAGACCAAAAAACTCGTTTCTTTAACAGGGTCCACGTTTGGCAAATAAAGGCCCCAAAATAAAAACAAAAGAGTAAAACTTCTGGGGACAATTCCAAACCACGCTTTCCTTCTAAAAATTTTTTCGTAGATTCTCGGCGCGCTGTCAAAAACCGAGAAAAATAGCACCAAGACGACAAAAATCTTAAAAGCGTCAAGCCCAAAATGGCTAGAATCCGACACAAAAGGTCTTTTCAAAAAAAGATATGTCGCGGCCAAACCAGCGCTCAAAAAAATTCCAACGATTGTGGTAGACAACGTTTTTTCTTTCATCTCTTTATCCTCCCTATTTTTCCTCTATATTATTTTTTAAGATCAATTTTCTATTTAGAATTATACGCTCAAAATCGCATATTGTCAATGCCTCAAAATACCCTTAAAAGCGGCTTTTATATTATAATATTTTTATGCCTCAATCTAACGGCGTAAAAATAAATTCCGGGCAAATTGTCGGACTTAGCGGAGAAATCGTTGACGTGGAAATAGATCTCGCCCCGGGGCTTCATAAATTTTCGATTGTCGGACTCCCCGACAAAGCAGTTGAAGAATCAAAAGACAGAATTTCCGCGGCTATAAAAAACAGCGGTTTTGATTCGCCCCAAAAGAAAAACAAAAGAATAACCATATCTCTCGCGCCGGCTGATGTTAAAAAAGAAGGGCCGGTTTTTGATTTGGCCATAGCCCTTTCCTATCTTCTGGTTTCCGAACAGATTGATTTCGAGGCCTCGGAAAAAATCTTTTTTGGAGAACTCGGGCTCAACGGAAATCTGCGTCCCATAAAAGGAGCGCTTGGGTTGGCGCAAGCGAGCCAAAAAGCCGGATTTAAAGAAATATACCTCCCTTTTGAAAACGCCGAGGAAGCCGCGCTTATAAAAGGCGTTTCCGTTTTTGGCATAAAAAATCTCCAAGAACTTACAGCTCATCTTCAAAAAGAAAACGAAATCGCGCGTCAACAGGAAACGCGGATGAACACCCCGGAAGAATTTATTGCCACTCTTGATTTTTCCGACATCAAAGGGCAGGAAACAGCAAAACGCGGCTTGGAAATTGCCGCGGCGGGAGGACATAATGTTTCAATGTTCGGTCCTCCGGGAACGGGGAAAACGATGCTTGCCAAAGCTTTTTCTTCAATACTCCCCGAGATGTCTTTTGAAGAAATGATAGAAACAACCGCGATTCACAGCGCGGCGGGGACATTAAACGGACCTTATATGATGTCGCGTCCGTTGCGTTCACCGCATCACACTTCTTCTTATGTCGCCCTGGTCGGCGGAGGAGCATGGCCGAAACCAGGAGAAATAACTTTAAGCCATAGGGGAGTTTTGTTTCTTGACGAGTTTCCGCTTTTTGAAAAAAGAGTGATAGAGGCTCTTCGCCAGCCGCTTGAAGACGGAGTTATTACCGTATCGCGAGCTCGGGGAACGATAAAATTTCCGGCAAATTTTATTTTGGTATGCGCAATGAATCCTTGCCCTTGCGGAAATGCCGGCTCGCAAACAAAAAAATGCACCTGCCCCCAGCAATCGCTTTTAAAATACAAACAAAGAATCTCCGGGCCGATAACCGACAGGATAGATTTATGGCTTGAAGTGCCGCAGGTTGAAATTGAAAAACTTTCATCCGAAGAAACACGGCCTGAAAAATCCGAAGAGGTGCGGAAAAGAGTAATGAAAGCGCGAGAAATCCAAGCCAGCCGTTTTCAAAAAAGAAAAATTTTAACCAACAGCGACATGGGGCCAAAAGATTTAAAAGAATTCGCTCCCCTTTCGGAAAAAACAAAACAAACATTGAACGTGGCGGCAAACAGACTGGATTTATCCGCGCGCGCATACCACAAAACAATAAAGCTCGGCCGCACAATCGCCGATCTTGAAAACTCGCCGGATATTTCGGAAAACCATATTTTAGAAGCGCTGCAATACCGGCCAAAACAGATTTTGTAAAAATTCTTAAACACAAAAAGCCCCTCAGCCAGGGCTTTTTATTTTTGTTAACGATTATTTCTTAAAATGGATTTTTAGCACCGCGAACTTCAAAGTGAACATGACAGCCGGTAGATTTTCCCGTTGAACCGACATATCCTATAACCTGCCCTTTGGCAACATGCCAGCCTCCTCCCACTATATTTGTTGAAGTGTGCGCGTAAAGAGTTTGCGTGCCGTTTGCATGGGCTATAACCAAATAATTTCCATAGCCTCCGTTCCAACCGTAAGATCTGCTGACAATAACATCTCCCGCGGCCGACGCGTAAATCGGTTCTCCGCAGGAAGTCGCCAAATCAATTCCATTATATCCATGGAGTCCCTGGCTTTTTCTGCCTCCTTCAACCGGTCTCATGTAATAACCGGAGTAGCTCGGCATTGCCGTGTTTCTTACCGGCTGCAAGGTGCCGCTTGAAACAGAAGAAGAGTAAGCCGCTTCACCGTCGGGTATTATTATTTCATCGCCGACGGCAAGTTTGCCGCCGGAAGCAATATCGTTAAATTTAATTATTTCTTCCTTGTCCCCCTTAAACTTCTTGGCGATAGAATCTATGGTATCGCCGCTTTTTACCGTATAGCGAACGCCCGTTACCGGAAGTATCACTAAAATGTCGCCGGAATTTATCATGCTTCCTCTCTTGATGTTGTTTGACCAGATTATCGTATCAACACTCACATCAAACATTTCCGCGATTTGAGTAAGGGTATCTCCTTCTCTGACAACATAAATGCTTATGCGGTCAGAAGCAGGGGTATTTTCTTCTATATCAGCCATGCTGCCATTTGGTCCCACTACCGGTAAAAGTGCGCTCTGGCTCACAATTGTCGGGCCGCCATCGCCTTTCCCGGCGGACAAATCCGAGTTCAAAACCGGTTTAAGAAGCCGCGCTGTCTGAGAGTTGCTTATAACGTCTTCAAGGTCGCCCTGGGCATCCGCGGTTCCTAAGATTTTATCCAAAAAAGAAAAAAATCCGGCCTCTGCAACCGGAACAAAACAAAAACTAAAAACGCCCGTTAAAATAAGGGTTGAAATTACAAGTTTTTTTATGCCCCGTAAACAATCAGCCAGGAATTTATCAGTTTTTTCCTTTCCACAATTAATTTCGAGGGGCTGTTTAGTTCTTAAAATAAAGCTCTAAATTAGGATTAGGAATACGGCGTGCGACCGATATGTCTATATTTTAAGCCGTTTTTCTGAAAATTAATCCACTATTAGGGACGCTTTTAATTTTACCCTGGCGCCAAGCCGGGGTCAATAATCTTATCCACACGAAGTTCACAGCCCTAAGAGCGGCTTGCCCAACCAAAAATTTGGAGTTTGAAAAAGTATAGTATAATCTACGGGATATGGATATTTTAAGCGGGCTAAACGAAAGCCAAAAAGAAGCGGTCTCCCACATAGAAGGTCCGCTTTTGGTGGTGGCGGGGGCAGGCGCCGGAAAAACCAAAGTCATCACCCACCGCATTGCCAATTTGATACAAAACGGAGTGGCGCCGGAAAAAATTTTAGCAGTCACTTTTACCAACAAAGCCGCGGCAGAAATGAAAAATCGGGTGAAAAATATGCTCTCGGAACAAAAAGCCGCCAACCGCCTTTTGCGCATGCCCGCAATGGGAACATTCCACTCCGTGTGCGCTTCCATATTAAGAACGAACAGCGGAAAGATCGGGCTTCCAGCGAGCTTTTCCATTTTAGACAAAGAAGATTCGTTAAGCGTGATAAAAAAGTGTCTGAAGGCGCTCGAGCTTAATCCGAAACAGTTTCCTCCGCAAAAAATGCAATCGCTCATCTCAAAACAAAAGTCAGAACTTGTTAAAAGAGAGGAATTTTCAGCGGACGCGGAAACCGAATATTTTCCAAAAATTCTTTCGAGCGTCTGGGAAGAATACGAAAAAAAACTGGACGCGCAAAAAGCGCTGGATTTCGACGATCTCATTTCCGAAACCGTTTTTCTTTTTGAAAAAAATCCGGACGTTCTGGAACATTACCGCGACAAATGGAACTACGTGCTCATCGATGAATACCAAGACACGAACAGAAGCCAGTACATTTTGACAAAAATGCTTGCCGAAAAACACAGGAACATCTGCGTTGTCGGCGACGAAGACCAAAGCATTTACCGGTTTCGGGGCGCGGACTTTAAAAATATTCTGAATTTTGAAAAAGACTGGCCGGGAGCAAGAGTAGTTTTACTCGAACAAAATTACCGTTCAACGCAAAAAATTCTTGACGCCGCCAATTCAGTGATAGGAAAAAACAAAATGAGAAAACCCAAAAAACTTTTTTCGCTCTCGGAAAAAGGTTCGGGACTGGCGCTTTTTGACGCGCTAAACGAAAAAGAAGAAGCCGACATAATAGCGGCTTCGACAGGAGAGCTCGCATCGGAGGGAATTCCTCTTTCGGAAATCGCTGTTTTGTACCGCGCTAATTTCCAATCTCGCGCCCTTGAAGAATCTTTTTTAAAACGCCAGATTCCCTACCGCGTTATAGGCACGAGATTTTTTGAAAGAAAAGAAGTCAAAGACATAATCGCTTACATTAAAGCCGCTTTAAACAACGACGACCTTTTAAGCGTGGAAAGAATAATAAACGAACCCGGCAGGGGAATAGGGAAAATAGGGTTTATGGCTTTTCTGGCGAGAAGGACTTTGCCTCCGGATAAGGCAAAAAAAATTGACGAATTTTTCTCATTTCTTGGCTTGGCAAAAGAAAATCTTCTAAATAAACCGCTCTCGGAAGCGATTTGTTGGATTATCGAAAAAAGCGGATACGGTAAAAATCTTGAAGACGGAACGGAAGAAGGACTTTCGCGCCTTGAAAACTTGAAAGAACTCTCGGCTTTAAGCGTGAAGTATGACGCGGAAAAGCCGGGAGAAGGAGTTTTAAAATTTCTGGAGGATGTGGCGCTTTTAACCGACCAAGACACGGTGGCCGACGGAGAAAAAGCGGTAAAACTAATGACGGTGCATTCGGCGAAAGGGCTTGAATTCAATTCTGTTTTTGTCGCGGGGCTCGAAGAAGGGCTCTTCCCTTACTCGCGCCCGCCGCAATCGATTGAAGACGAAGAAGAAGAACGCCGGCTTTTTTACGTCGCGTTAACGCGCGCGCGTAAAAATCTTTTTCTCTCTTTCGCTTACAGCCGAAATTTTTTCGGAGGAAAACAGATAAATAAGCCTTCGCGTTTTCTAAACGAAATTCCGCCGGAACTTTTCCGGACGATTTTCGGCGAAGAGGGCGAAAGAGGAGAAATCGCGACAACAAATTATCTTGAAATATGAAGCGGCTCGGACAGCATTTTTTAAATACGTCGGCTGGCGGCAAAAAAATTATCGCCGACATAATAGAAGCGGCTGAACTCAAAAAAACCGATATTGTTCTTGAGGTCGGACCCGGGAAAGGCGTACTCACGGAAGCGCTTCTTGAAAAAGCGAAGAAAGTTATCGCCATCGAAAAAGACGAAAAACTTGTTGAATTCTTAAAAGAAAAATTTTTCGGGAGGAAAAATTTGCAATTGACTTGCGGCGATATTCTGAAAATTGAAAATTTGAAAATTAAAAATTTTAAAATTGTCGCAAATATCCCCTACTATATCACTTCACGGTTTTTGAGAAAATTTTTAACCGCAAGGGACCAGCCGGAAACAATGGTCTTAATGATTCAAAAAGAAGTCGCCGAAAGAATTTGCGCTAAAAATAAAAAAGAGAGCCTTTTGTCCATAAGCGTCAAGGCGTACGGAAATCCGAAAATAGCGCGCGGCGTTTCAGCCGGAAATTTTTCCCCTCCGCCCAAAGTCGATTCCGCCGTGATAAAAATAGAAAATATCTCGCGGAATTTTTTCCATCAAAACGGCATTGGAGAAGAAAAATTTTTTGAAACGGTAAAAAAGGGCTTTTCACAAAAAAGAAAGATGCTTAAAAACAATTTAAAAATTTCTTCGGAAGCGCTCGCGAGATGCGGGCTTTCGGAAAAAGCGCGCGCGGAAGATTTAAATTTAAAAGACTGGGCTTGCCTGATCTCGGTCCGCAAAACCGCGGGCTCTTTATTTTTTGAAAAATAAATAGGCGGTTTCGGAACCCTCCGATTCCAAAACCGCCCTTGTTAACGCAAATTAACTATTCTCGCCCTGCCTCCGGGACGAACTTCATGAGGGATAATCTTCTCCGGGAGAAAATCCACCCCCATGCTGGTCTGCCGTTCTCCCCGAATGACTATCAAATGTCTCCCTGTCGGAAACATTTGAGGAGCAGACACTTGCCCGGGGCCTATTTCCAATACCTCCGTCCAACTGTTGGAGGAAATTTTGAAAAGGGTATCCCGGGCGTTATTTTTAAAAAAAACAACGTGCGGGTCCCCATAAATCCCTTCTCCGTGTTCGCGAGGGAGAGACGACGGTCGAAGGGAACGCTGTGTTATTCCCTGCGGATATATCCGCGTGGAATAATCGTTTACAACCAATTGAGGAGCGCCGCCCCAGGAACCCACGCCAATGATGGCTCTGTCGCCTATGGTCGGTCCGATGCCGGAATCGGTTTTCCGAAAAACATCGCCGGCTCCGCAACCGCTTAAAAACACGACCGCGGAAAAAACCAAAACCAAAGTCTTTTTCACATTCTTCACCTCCCCCCCGAAAAAGCATTTAAAAGAATTTTAAAAGGCCCGGTGCCCGACACGTTCACCTTCGGCCCAACCATGTGCCGATTTGGAATTTTGCCGGTTTGAATATTCAAGACGGCGTCCCAGTGTCGCATGGTATACTTATTTTCATAAGTATCCACTCTGCCGTCCACCCGAACCGAAGTTCGGCGAATGGGTAATTCGGCTGCCTGCCTAAAAATGGCGGTGAAATAATACGGCCGAATTTCCACTTGATAATAACCTAACGGCAACCGGGCAAGATAAACCCGGATATCCGCCTGGTCGTTGACAGTAAAATACGCACTTGCTCCGGCTTCACTCCAATCCTGAACAAGCGCCCCGGCACGGTCAAAGAAAAAAATTCTCGCCGACGCCGTACCCTTAACCACAACCAGAACTTCTCCGGCTTCCGATCCCAGCCGCGGATTCATCTCCGCCATATTGCGCGGACCGGTAGCGCAGCGAGTAAGAACAAAAAAAATCACTGCGACAATCAACACGACGCATATTTTGCGCCACCAGCGCAAAATTAAAATTTCCTTCGCCCTGTCCATGTCCATAATTGCCCCTCCTTCAAAAAATTTTTATGTCAAAGATAACAAAAAAACTCCTCTATTTTTCTGCCACAATTATATCATATCCTCTAAAAAAGTCAAACAAAAATCGGGTTCCAAAAACCCGATAAAAATTCTTATTTAAAGACATAATTTGTCTGTACAAAATGTAAAGGCGCCCTTCCCAAAGGGGCGCCTTTTCGCGCGAGACTTGTGCGGGGTCGGCAAGACCATCTTTAACCTCCGACTTTGACGCGAAACATCTGCGCGACGCGTTTCGCGATTTCATCGGAAAGATCGCCAACTGCCGCTGTTGGCTCCAAATTAATTTCACCAACTTTGGTAATCATGTGGGTTGTCGCGGTTGCCCCATCAACGTCAACCACTCTGACTCCAACTTTCATCACGACCACGGTTTCTCGGGTCGCATATTCCGTAGCCGCACCCGCGACCGCACCAATAAGCGCGCCGATTAAAGCGCCTTTGCCTCTATTGTTTTTGGAAGCAAGAATCCCTGGAGTCAACCCCACTGCCGCACCCAATCCGGCACCCTTAGCGGTCATCGTTTCCTTCTCTCCGCCAAAACCAGTAATGCTCACGTCTACCTTAATTTTGGCAGAGGGGGAAATCACGAAACCCTTCTCGGTCAAAGCGATTTCCAGTTTTGACCTAAGGTCCTTCGCAATATTTGCAATTCCGCTCTCGCTCGCATCAGAACAAGTGAGCGCCACGGCCTTTTCCTGATTGGGTTCCAAAATAACCAAAAAGGAACCTTGGGCCTCTACTGAAACTTTTCGGTTTTCACCGATGGTAGCGCACCCGCCAAAAACCGCTATCGCCAAAACCGTCGCCAAACAACAAACAAGCAAACTGCGGATTTTCATAACCATTTCCTCCTTATCTAAAAAATGGTTTATAAAAAAACCAATTAACATATTGCCAATGAGCACAAAAACAACTGTTTTTATTATATTCGTTTAAAGAAAAAAGTCAATATAAACCAATAAATTCAAGAGGCTGTCAAAATTATTAACTTATCCCCATAAACAACAAGGAAAATCAATAATTTATAGCGTAAAAATGATATAATAATCTTGGTGATAAGCGCCAATGTTTTGAAGTATTTCAGAAATAAGAGGTTAATAGGTCCTGTTGTTTTTTTCCTGGTTCTTGCAGGAGGTTTTTGGCTGTTATCCAAGGAAAAATCCCCTTCTCTTCCCAACAGCAAAACGGACATTGAAAAATACGCCGATGCCGCCCAAAACGCGATGGTTGACACCGATAACGACGGCTTGAGGGACTGGGAAGAAACGCTTTGGAAAACCAGCCCGAACAAAACAGACACGGATGACGACGGGTATTCCGATTTTGAAGAAACGCAGAACGGATTTGATCCGCTTTCCGGCGAGTCAAACGAAAAAACCGGAACAAAAGGAACGAATGAACTATTTTCTTACGCGGAAAATGAAAAGTACAAAAATATAAACCTCACGGAAAGCTTGGCTGAAGTGATGGCCGGGAAAATCGCCGATCCCGAAGGTATAAACAGCGCCACGGCAATAGAAAATCCATTCGCCCTCTTGGACGAAAAGACGGGAGTTGGGCTTTTCGTGTTCGTAAACAGCCTGCGTCCGAAAATCGCGGAAAACGAACTTAAAATAACAAGCGACAACTCTGTTGAGTCAGTGAAAAAATACGTTAGTGAAGTAGAAGCCGCAATTCCGGAAAACCCTTACCCTCGCGTTGCCGAAGAAGATATTTTTACCGAAGTCATAGAAAGCGGAAATTTCATTAAAATAGACAAGTATATTTCTTATTACGATACAGCCATAATCAATATGAAAAATATAACAATCCCTTCTGTTTTTTTTGAAAACCATAAAAAACAAACAGAACTCCTTATGGCAACCCAAAAAGTTTATGAGGCAATAAAAGAAACGGCTAAGGATCCTTTAAAAACAGTTCTCGCATTACAGGAAAATGAAAAAATAAGAGGAGAAATGAAAAACTTACTGGTTGATTTTCTAAATTTAGTCCAAAAACATGGCAGGTAAAAGCCTATCAATAATTTTACTTTTTTTAATCTGCGCTAATTCATGCGCTGGATTGTTTTATCCGAAAAAAACTTTTGCCGGAATAATGATTGTTAGCGACCCGGGCCATACTTCGGTAACAACCGGCGGCTGGATCAAAGACATTGCAGGGCAAGCAATGGACTTCGGTTTAAACCTGCAAGATTTGGCAATAACTGTGGCCCAATGGACATGGGATCAAAAAGGAGACGCCATGAAAATAGCCATGGCTTCTTTTCGTAAAATACTTTTGGATGCCATGGTCAACCAAATAGTCACCTGGATACAAGGCGGAGGAAAACCGAAATTTGTCACGGACTGGAACAGTTTTTTGAAAGACACGGCGGATGTTGCCGGAGGCAAGGCGCTTGAAGAATTGCTCGGACGCGACGCCATGGCTTCGCTTTGCCAGCCGAACTGGGCGATAAAATTAAACATATCGTTAAGAAATCCGAAACCTTTTCAAAACAGAGTGATGTGCACTCTTTCAAAAATAGGGGTCAATTACGACGACTTTATGAACGACTTCAATAACGGCGGATGGAAAGCATGGATAAAAATTCACGAAAGCCAGAATAATCCTTATGGACTTTATATGGACACCCTTGGCGAAAAACTTGCCAGAGAAAACGCGGCTATTGAAGCCGCGAAAAATGAAGTCCAGACAGGCGCCGGATTTTTAAGCGATAAGGTATGCAGACGTTTCAATTGTGGCGGAGAAAAATACGAAATCACCGCAAGCCAGGAAGAAATGGCTTCTTTAAAAGAAAGCCAGGGCTGTTATTGTGAAAAATGGGAAGTGCGAACCCCGGGGAAAATGGTGGCAGACGGACTCTCAAAATCTCTTTTTAAAGATATTGACTGGCTTATTGAAAACGAAGACTGGCAATCATACGTAGTGGCAATAACCGATGCCTTAATAAGCCGACTTTTAAAGGACGGGGTTATGGCTTTAACTTCTTCTGACACTGATGGAAGCGACAATGAAGCTTTAAACAGAAGCATGGACATCGCCGAAAGGTCATCCAACTCCGCGCAATCTGGCTCAGCAATAGGAGCAACCGGACTTTTAGACAGAACACCCCCAACTACAAAAATAGAGGCCACGGATTCCTGGCACGTAAAAATAACATCAAGCGAAGAATCTTTCATTTACTACACGCTTGACGGTTCGCAACCAACCTTGCAATCAAGTCCATACATCGATCCGATTGAAATAACAAAAACAACTTCCATTAGATGGGTAGCAACCGATTACGCCGGGAACAAAGAAGGAACAAGGTCGGCGTATCTTAACCCGCCGTTTACCGAAACAGGGGCGAATCTCTCAACCGCGGCAATCGCCGTAAGCACCAATGAAATCGCACTTGTTGCCGGCGGAGAGATGGCAATTCATTACACCACAGATGGCAGCGACCCGACAATATCATCCCCTTATTACGTAAAAAAGATTTTTATAGAAAATACCCTCTTTCCCATAAAATGGTTTGGAGTAAGCACGTCTGGAACACAGGAAAATCTTCGCGAAACCGCGATAATCTTGCCGCTTCCCAACACCGACTTCCCCACAATCGCAGACCTCACAACTCCAAATGCCGTTGCCTCAGCCTCGTCAACTTCTTTAAGCCAGTTCTTTACATTGAATCCGTCGGGGTCAAAAGATGACGATAAAACTCCAAAGATAATAATGTACGAATGGGATTTTGATGACGACCTTATTTATGATTGGTACTGGGTTGATTACAACCGCGACGGAAAAGTTGATGAAATGAAATGCAGGGAAGGAGGACTTGTGTGCGCGGGTCCGACAATGCCCGACGGCCGAAATATCACCAAAGGGTTCCAGGAATCGCAGCTCACGCCGACCGGAGGACCAGGCGTGATACAAGTGAAATACATGAACCAAGGAGAAAAAATAATCCGGCTAAGAGTCACGGACGATGAAGGACTTTATAGCGACACAAGCATTAAAGTTAATATTTGAAATGAGTAGAGAAAAAACAAAATACGCAATTATTCTCGCAACGACGGCGTTATTCGTCGCTTTCGGGCCCTTTGGAATTGAAAAGGCTCACGCGGCAAGTATTTTGTGGTGGTCTGTTGAAGAAATAGTCGCAGGAATCGGGCTTCTCATGGAAACCCTTTGCGGTTTTTTGCTCTACCTCTCGGCAAGCGTTTTTGATTTCTCGGTAGAAACAAGCATAAACAATACTTCGATCTTTACCGGAGGAGCAATCTCGGCAGGCTGGGCTGTTTCCAGAAATGTCGCCAACATCGCCCTTATATTCATAATGATTTACATAAGCATCTCTACCATTCTCCAGCTCTCGGGGCCGGGAACAAAAACTCTCCTAACCCGCCTCATAATTATCGGGCTTCTTATAAACTTCAGCATGTTCATAGCGCAAACAGTAATAGGGTTTTCAAACAGTCTGGCGCAAGAATTTTATTCCGCCATGAAACCGGTAAATAAAGGAGAAATATCGGCCGTGTTCGTAGCTCAGATGAAATTACAGACAACCGACAATGTAGAAGGAACAAGCTTCGGATCCAACGGACAAAAGCCCACTGTCGTGCAAATTGCCCTTATCTCCATTTTCAGCTGCGCTCTTGAGTTAACTGCCGCTTTTGTTCTTCTCGCCGCCGCAGTAATGTTTATATTCAGAGCCGTTTCTCTCTCAATAATAATAATTCTTGCGCCACTGGCATTTGTGGCGATGATATTACAGAGAGGAGAAGCTAAAACATGGTGGACTCATCTTATAAATGAGTCGTTTTTCGCGCCGGCTTTTCTTTTTATGCTTTATATCGTCGCCAAGATAATAAACGATTCAAGTTTCAGCAATCTTTTTGGAAAATCACAGACAGGATACGCCGGGCTTGTGTTTGACCAAAAAAATGTCGGTTTGGTTGTTCAATTTTTGGTTATCATAGGGCTATTAACGCTTTCGCTGGCTGTTGCCAAAATGATGGCCGGAAAATCCTCTGAAATGGGACTAAAAGCCGCGGGTTATGTGCGCGGGAAAATTGAAGGTTATGCCGGTAAAATAGGCAAAGGAGTAGGCGGGCTTCCAGGAGCGGGCTTACGGCGCGCGGCAGGCAGGCCAATGGAAGCTTTCGCGACAGGAAAAGGAAAAGGGGCATTTACAAACTTCTTTGCCGGTGCCGGCAATTTGGTTAGAAAAACTCCCGTTCTTAGTCTGGCTAACCCTTATCTAGCAAAGAAAGCGGCCGGGGTAACTGCAACAAACAGAGCGAAGGTGGAAGAAGTGAAAAAGAAATACGACAATTATACCGCAGTGGAATTAAAAAACATGCTACCTACGTTGTTTGGCGGATTCGAACGCGCGGCCGCTATTTCAAAACTAGCAGAGCTTAAGGATTTAAAACCAGACGGACTGCTTAATCCCGAGCTCATAAAGCAATCAATCGGCGAATTGAAAAATTATGGAATGTCCACAAAAGCCATTGAATCGCTTAAGTGGCAATACGCGACAAAAGAAGAGGTGCCGGAAGTAGTAAAAACCTTGGATGCCGAAGCATTCGGAACTATTCTTTCCGAAAACAGAAAATCAATAGAAAAAGGAGACGCAGAACCGGCGTTTGATCATTTCTTTGGGAAAAAAGGACTGGAAGAAATATTAAAAGCCATGAACCAAGGATGGGCCA
This sequence comes from Candidatus Paceibacterota bacterium, assembly GCA_028711505.1. NCBI lineage: Bacteria > Bacillati > Minisyncoccota > Minisyncoccota bacterium. The sequence continues at coordinate 20,285 of JAQTSC010000007.1, forward strand.
ACAAACTTGCCGACGAGAGCGGCGGAGGAAGAGACAAAATAATAGAAACAATAGCCAATAAGGGCAAAACAAACATAGAAATAGCCGATAAATTCAAAAAAGAGGGCAATAATCGACTTGCCGCTCTTATGTTTACCCCTATTATAACCAACATGTTAAGCAATGCCGGAGTTGAGATTGAAGACAAAAAGAGCAAAAAAAAGATGCAAAAAACACCGAAAGAAGAGGCGGAAAGAAAATGGAAGGAAAAAGACTGGAGTTGAATTAACAAAAAATTTAGAAAATAAAAACAAATGGCTTTATCCAAAGAACAATTCGCTGAAAAATACAAAAATATGCCCGAGGACGTAAAAGAGGCTTATTCAAGCGTGGACACGGCTGAGATTCTCCAAAAAATAGGGAAAAATAACAATCTGGCGATTGTGGACGTCGGAGTTTTGGCTGACGAAACAGGGCTCTTAATGCTCGGAATAACTCTTCCGAATAAATTTGTCGCTAATCTTTCAGAGAGGCTGGAAGTTGACCAACCGGTCGCGCAAAAAATCGCGTCTGAAATAAACAGCGAAATTTTTTATAAAATTCGCGACTCGCTTAAAAGAATTCACGACAAAAATTTTCAGGAATTCGCTCCAAAAGAACCGAACACGGAACCTGCTCCCCGCCCCGCCGAAAAAATAATGCCGGAGATAATAAAGCCGACTTCTGTTTTCGCTCCGGAAGAAAAGCTTGAGATTAAAAAGCAGCCGATAGAACAGGAAGCGGAGACTGCCCTGAAAAAAGAAGCCGAAGAAAAAACGGAAAAACCGCCAACCCTTCTTTCCATTAATCCGGCTGAGATAAAACCAGAAGAGACAAAAGTTTCGGCCAATGACCTTAAACAGCAAATACCGAATATTATTGAACCGATAAAACAGCCGGAACAATCAAAGAACATTTTGGAGGAAAGAATGAAAAAAGAAATTTTCAGGTCGGCGCAGGAAATTTCCGAAAAACCGCACCCGGACGAAAAGCCGGCTGAACCGAGAAAAGAAGGGCAAAAATATCCGGGAGGGGCGGACCCGTACAGAGAACCCATAAAATAGGTTGGGCCAAAACAAGTTTTACAAAATAAATTTTATATGCAATTTCAGGTCCCTCAATTTATAGAAATAGAAGACAAGATATTCGGACCGCTTACCTTAAAGCAGTTTCTTTATCTGGCCGGCGGAGGAGCGGCTGTTTTTCTCCTGTATATATCCCTTCCGTTTTTCTTTTTTATTCTTGCCGCGGCGCCCGTCGGCGGCTTTGCCGCCGCGTTGGCTTTTTTAAAGATAAACAACAGGCCTTTTATAAATTTGGTTGAAAACGCGCTGCGCCATTTTTCCAGGGCAAAAATTTACGTATGGAAAAAAACGGAAAAACCCGTCGCGCGCGAAAAAATCAACCCTGAGCAGAATCAGTCCCCGCAATCTCCGCTCAACCAGACGCCGGCAGTCTCCAAAAAAAGATTAAGCGATTTGGCGTGGAGCCTTGATATTAAAAAAGATGGAATTGAACAAAGATAAAAAATATGCCGCCTAACACGTTAAAAAGCAAAGCGTCGCAGGAATTCGTTCCGATAAAGGAAATCAGAAACGGAGTCGTTATTCTTAACGACGGCTCTTTAAGGATAGTTCTTATGGCATCGTCAATAAATTTCGCGCTGAAATCGGCAGACGAACAGGAAGCTATCATTCTGCAATACCAGAATTTTCTGAACTCGCTTGATTTCACCGCTCAATTTTTCATTGAATCGCGCGGATTAAACATAGAACCTTATCTGGACACTTTGCGAGCCAGGCAGCAGGAAATAACTGATGAACTTCTTATGGTGCAATCACGCGAATACATAGAATTCGTCAAAGAATTTGTAAGCGCCAACCAGATAGTCAATAAAACTTTTTACGTGGTAGTTCCGTATTCGCCATCGATGCTTGAAGAAAAAGGCGGTTCGTTTTTAAACACGCTGAAAAATATTTTTGGAAAACAGAAAAAAGAAAAAACTCTGTCTCAGGAAAATTTTGAGGAAAACAAACTGCAGCTCCAGCAACGGGTTGAAACGGTAATACAAGGGCTTTCAAGAGCGGGAGTGCGATCCGCTCCCTTGAACACCGAGGAGCTGATAGAACTTTTTTACGGACTTTACAATCCGGGCGAAGGAGAAAAAGCTAAAATTCCGGAGTTAGAGCAGGATAAAACACTTCAATAAAAATATGCGTTTTTTTTCAACAAAAGAATCCGAAAACAACGAGAGGATATTGCCGGTCAATCCGGAGCAGATTTACAGCACCGGAGTTCTTGAACTCAAGGATATTGTCGCTCCTTCCGCGCTGGAAATAAATTCAAAATACGTGAAATTGGGCGATAAGCTGGCAAAAACTTTTTTCATTTTTTCCTTTCCGCGCTTTCTTTCCGTAAACTGGTTCTCGCCAATAATAAACCTGGACAAAATTTTCGACATTTCCATTTTTGTGCATCCAATAGACACTTCTTCCATACTGAAGCAGATGCAAAGGAAAGTTGCAGAAGTCCAATCGCAGATACACATGAGGGAAGAGAAAGGCCTTATCCGCGACCCGATGCTTGATACCGCGTATCAAGACCTTGAAGATTTGAGGGACAAACTTCAGCAAGCGCAAGAACGCCTCTTCAGTCTCGGGCTTTATATAACGATTTACGCCGAGTCCGAAGACGAACTCGCTTCTCTTGAAAAAGAAATCAAATCCTCCCTTGAATCAAAACTGGTCTACGCCAAACCGGCGCTCTTCCAGCAAGCGGAAGGCCTTGAAACGGTTTTCCCTTTTGGAAACGACCGCCTCTCGGTGAACAATAAAATGAATTCATCTCCGATTTCCAGCCTTTTCCCTTTTGTCTCTTTCGACCTTACTTCGAACAAAGGAATCCTCTACGGCATTAACAGGCACAACAACAGTTTGGTGCTTTTTGACAGATTTTCTCTTGAAAATTATAACTCTGTCGTCTTCGCCAAAGCCGGTTCCGGAAAATCATACGCCACAAAACTTGAAATTCTACGCTCTCTTATGTTTGACACAAGCGTTGTCATAGTGGATCCGGAAAGAGAGTACGAATACCTTGCGGAAGCGGTGGGCGGCAGATATTTCAACATATCGCTCGCGTCCAAACATCACATAAACCCGTTTGACCTGCCGACCCCGCGCGAAGACGAATCGCCTTCCGACGTATTGCGTTCTCATATAATAAATTTGATCGGGCTTTTCAGAATAATGCTCAGCGGGCTTACCCCCGAAGAAGATTCTGTTTTGGATCGGGCAATAACCGAGACTTACGCCTCGCGCGACATAACGCCGGATTCCGATTTTTCAACCAGTATAGCCCCCGTGCTATCGGACCTTGAACTTGTTTTGGCGGGCATGGAAGGAGGAGAAAGCCTGGCGCAAAAACTCAAAAAATACACGCAAGGCAGTTGGTCCGGATTTATAAACCAACCGTCAAACGTGGACATAGATCAAAAACTTATAGTCTTCTCGGTCCGCGACATGGAAGACGATTTAAGGCCGGTGGCGATGTACCTTATCATAAACTTCATCTGGAACGCGGTAAGAAAACAGCTCAAAAAACGGCTTCTTGTGATAGACGAAGCATGGTGGATGATGAAATCCCCCGACGGAGCTTCTTTCCTGACGCACATTGCCAAACGCGCCAGAAAATATTTTCTCGGAGTGGCGACAATCACGCAGGATGTGGGCGATTTTTTGGCATCGCCTTACGGAAGCCCCATAATAAACAACTCCGCAATACAGCTTCTTTTAAAACAATCGCCCGCGGCAATAGACCTTCTCCAGGAAACGTTCAAGTTAACCGAAGAAGAAAAATTTTTGCTTCTTGAATCCGATGTCGGCGAAGGAATTTTCTTTGCCGGATTGAAGCACGTTGCCATAAAAATAATCGCTTCCTATACCGAAGACCAAATAATAACGTCCGACCCGGCCCAGCTTTTGGCGATTAAAAGGGCAAAAAAAGAATTAGCAGAAGGAATGTAAGCCGGAAATTATGGACGAAAAAGAAAATAAAAAAGACGGGCTAGCGGGCAAAATAAATCCGCTTTCTTTCGGGAAAAAAGTTGCTGGCCACTGGCCTATTATTGCGATAGCCGTAATTTTTGATCTTTTGGCCCTTATACCGTTTGTAAGCATCATATTTAATTTTATCTTTGGAGGAATTTTATTTTTCTATTTTACAATTTTAAAAAAAAGTCCGGCTAAATCAAATGTGAATTTTTTAAGAATAGTTTTACCGATAGGTTTTGGCAGCGCGATTGATTTTATGTTAGGGGTGCTTCCGGTAAACACGGCGGCAACGCTTTTCAGGATAATGGCATCCTAAATTTATTTGCTATAATAATAAAAATGGGGAAAAACGTAAAATTAAAAATGGCATTTTCTTTGGTGATTTTAACCGCGTTGTTTTTTTTCGCTACTCCTTTAAAAACCCGCGCGCTGGGAGAAAATTTTGATCTTTCTCTGTTCCCCAACTATCCGAAGCCCGGAAGCGCTGCTTCCGCCGTCGTCTCCAGCCTAAATTTTGAGGTGGAAAAAAGCGCGATAATATGGACGGTCAACGGGAAAGTCAAAAGAAAAGGGACCGGCGAAAAAACCCTTAACTTCACCATGCCCGATTTCGGAAAAACAATAAAAATCGGGGTGGAAATAATAACGCCAGATAAAGAAAATATCGCAAAATCTGTTTCAATAACAGGAAACGACCTTGACCTTATATGGCAGGCGGATACTTATATTCCCTATTGGTACAAAGCAAACTCGCTGGCAGTGGTGGAATCTTTCGTAAATTTCGCGGCGATACCGCATCTTTTTCTAAACAACACCCTTCTTCAGCGGGATAAACTTTTTTACGAATGGTTTTTTGATTACGAAAAACAAAGCGGAGCTTCCGGTATCGGCAAAAATTCATTTAAAGCTCAAATCAAAAATTTTGACGACCACACCGTAACCGTAAAAGTTTCCGACTTGGGCAGAAAAACTTTAATCGAAAAAAGCGCGGTTATTTCAGCTTCAAAAACAAATCCCGAAATAATATTTTATGAAATAGAACCCCTGGCGGGAGTTGTTTTCGGTTCATCCGCGCCAAGTGAAACAAACCTGGAAAGCGAGGAAATTATTCTTAAAGCCGAGCCGTTTTTCTTTTCGCTTGATAAGACAAGCGATTACTCATACGAATGGGAAATGAACGGAAAAAAAATCAATCCTGAAGGAGAACACGGGACGATACATTTGAAAAAAAATCCGGGTATTTCCGGAACTGCTTTCATAAAATTAAGCGTACAAAATCTGAAAAAAATATTTCAATCAGCCGAGAAAACGATAAAAATTAATTTTTAATGAAAACAAAAACTGAAAAAAAATTTTTTGTCACCGCTTTCTTGGTAATTTTTTCCGTTTGTTTTTTTGTTCAAATGACGGCAGTCGCAAATGCGGAAGAAATCATAGGGCTTGAAGACAGTTCTTCCGATTCCGCGGATTCCTATTATTGCGATTATTGCGATGAAAACTATGGGGGAGAGACAGCCGGACAAACGGACCGGCCCGCGGGAAATACAACAAGTTTTGGAACACTCGTAAGCCGCGTGGTTACGTTTAGTATGGTTTTAGGCGCCATCCTGGCGGTTGTGGAAATCGTGGTGGGCGGTCTTGAATATATCGCCTCGGCCGGAAACCCCACCGCAAAAGAAAATGGCAAGAAACGTATTACGCAGGCTCTTTTAGGGGTTCTTATAGCTCTTCTCTCTTACGCGATTCTTTACACTATAAATCCGGATATATTGAATACGGGGCTCGGATTACAGCCGGTTGTTATACAAAAAGCGCCTGCGACAAGTTCTTCTAAACAAACTCAACAGCAAACAACCGGGGTAATAAAAGAATCCGCCGGTGAATGCGCCGCGTATTGCGCGCCCCTTTCTTCTGGTTATGATTCATCAACAAAAATTTGTTCCTGCAATAAAGCATTGTCTAAAACTTGTTGGACGGACGGAGTTGGTTTTTTTGCCGATGCTGAAAGCTGTTATTTAAATAGAACCGGGGACAAGTGCGCGCAAAAAAAGGACGCGGAATGTAAATAAAAAAATAGATGCCAAAAAAACTTCTCACGATAATAATAAGCGCAGGAATAATAATTTTGGGAACAGTGTCTTATTTTCTGTTTTTTAACGGTGGAAACGGAGGGCAAAACAGTCAAAACGACGAAGGGTTTTTTTCTTCTTTTTTCCCGGAAAGTTCCGATAAAGAATCGGCGGGGGGAGGCGGCGGAGAAGAAAATTTCGGTTTGGAACAAGCCGAAACGCAAACTCCTTCCGGAGTTTTAAGCCAAATATCCGATAAAGCCGTTGTCGCTCCTGTCTTTAACCCGTCCACCCAAAAAATCCAGTACTTTGACAAAGCGACTGGGCGGCTTTTTGAAACCGAAACAAACGGAAAAAACAAAAATCAACTTACCATAAACACCATTCCGGAAATTTTTGAAGCATTTTGGTCTTTTGACCTGAAAAACGCCGTGCTGCGTTATCCTGAAAACTCAAACGGATTTGAAACATTAAAAACTTTCCTTATAACAAACCTGGCGACTTCAACAGAGGGCGTATTTCTCCCGACGGGAGTCTCGGCTGTTTCTTTTTCTCCGGCTGAAAGTAAAATATTTTATCTTTCCGACAACGACACAAGCCATGGAATAATTGCCAATACGGAAAACCAAAACCGCAAAGAAATAATAAACCTGCCTTTTAAACAAGGACTCGTGGAATGGCCGCAGTCCGATGTAATAACCGCGCTGACAAGGCCGACGGCTTTGGCGGAAGGATATTTTTACAAAATAAATCCGAAAACCGGAGCTTTGTCAAAAATAATAGACGGAAAAGGCCTGACCGCTGTTTATTCAAAAAAAGGCGAAAAAACTTTGTATAGTCTGTTAGACGGCGAAAACGAAATAGCGACCCGAATTTACGACAACAAAGATAAAACAACAATAACTCTTGGAATAAAAACTTTTCCTGAAAAATGTTTGTTCAGTAAAAACAGCGAAGATATAATTTATTGCGCTGTTCCCGATTTTCTGGCGGCAGGCGATTATCCCGAAGCATGGTATAAAGGTCTTGTTTCATTTTCCGATTCTTTGTGGCAACTGGACGTCAAAACCGGCGCGGCAAAACTCATTTTGAAAAACACGGGGCTTGATATAATAAATATTTTTACCGACGCCAGTGAGGAGGTCTTTTTCTTCCAGAACAAAAAAGACGGCGTTTTGTGGAGAGTGGAATTATCCAAATAAAAAATTCTGTTTCAAAAACAAACACAGCTCCGGCAATTGCCGGAGCTGTGTTTGTTTGAGCATCAAGGATAAGGTTTTATCACCACTTGCCTTCTCGGTTCACTGCCTTTGCTTTCCGTCGTTATATCGGGATAATCGGACAGTATGGCGTGTATCACGCGTCTCTCAAATGAACTCATCGCCCTAAGCGCGACTTCTTTTTTGAAAAATCTGACTCTTTGCGCGTTTACTCTCGCTATGTTTTTTAAATCTTCTATTCTTTTGGTCTGATAATCATTTACATCCAAAGAAAAAGCGAAAGCCGTTTCGTCCTTGTCAACTTCTTTGCCGATTATTTTTTTTATAATGTGATTGAAGGAAACCAATGTTTTTCCATTTTCTCCTATCAAAAGCCCCCCCTCATGCGTCCTTATAATAAACTGAAATCCGTCTATATTTTCAATTACTTCCACTTGGCCCAAAACATTCATCTTTAAAAGCAGTTCCTCAATAAGATTTTTTATTTTTTCTATTTTCTCTTTCTTTATTTCCGCCATAAGCCGCTCTTTTCTTTGAAATTATAATTTCGTGTACTATAGCAAATACATTGGCGGTTGTCCAATAAAGAGGGAGTCCTGACGCGAACCTTGTTGCCACGAAAAAAATTACCACAGGCATGATATATTTCATCTGCATACTCATGCTTTTTTGTAGCTCGTCCTTGAAAGAAAAGTTTCCGTTTCCGGACTTCGGCTTAACCGAAATACCGGGCATTGAAAGTTTTACCTGGAAAAACTGGGTAATAGCCGCCAAAAAAGAAATCAAATAACTTGATTTGGATACGTCGATGAAACCAAAAAGGAGAGAACCGACTTCTGTCGGGCGTTCTACAAACGAATAAAAAATATCCGCGTCAAATATCGGATTATTTCTAAGAATAAAAAAAAGCGCTAAAAAAACCGGTATCTGAATTAAGACCGTAAAAAAACTGAAAAAGGGCCTTATTTCTTTCTCCCGATAAAGCGCCATTGTTTGACGCGCCTGTTCTTCTTTGTTGTTTTTAAATTTTTCCTTTATTTCGCGGATAGCCGGTTCTATTTCCCTCATTTTTATTTGAGTTACGGAAGAGCTGTGATTGAAAGGAAGAAGTATGGTCCTTACCATCAAGGTCAAAATAATTATAGCCAAGCCGATGTCATGACCGGGCAGTATGTTGGTTAAAAAAGCCAACCCGTTGTAAAGCGGTTCGTAAAAAATCAAATGATAAAGATAGGTCATTGTTTTATTTAATTTTTATGCCCATGAAATTCTTTAATAAATCGCGCAAATTCTTCATTTGTTTCTTTAAAAGAAATAATTGCGGCGCTTTTCTGCGGATAAACCACCACAATTAATCCTTCAGAAAACTCTGAGATATTTTTAAAAAGAATGTTTTTTATTCTGCGCCTCAATTTATTCCTTAAAACGGCTTTTTTTGAAACAGCCGCCGGAATCACGACGCCAAAACGCGCGGGGCTAGAAAAAAATTCCGATTTGCAAACCGTGATTCTAAAATCAGGAAAAGAAAAAACTCTTTTTTTCGCTTTTTTTAAAAAAGAAAAATCTGATTTTCCAAGCCTGTTTTTTTTCGGCAGCATGAAAAAAGACAAAGAATAACCGCGTTAAACCGTTACCTTTTTTCTACCCTTCGCCTTTCTTCTTTTTATGATTTTTTTGCCGCTTTTAGAGCTTGATCTCTTTAAAAAACCGTGGGTTTTGTTTCTTTTTTTCTTTTTTGGTTTATAAGTAAAAGACATAACGAATTTTATTATACTACGTTTAAACGAAAAAGGTCAACCGAAACGCGATTTCAAAGGTTAAATAACCGAATAGAACTTTTTAACAGTCAATATACACAAGTAATACACATGTTGTTAACATTTTATGAGAAATATCGCATTTTACGTTAAAATACCCGGCAAGGTATAATGCCTTATGTGGAAGATCCCTATTTTATGCTTTGACGATTTAAACAAAAAACACCAATGAATTCAACAACAAACCAGGAGCTTTGGGAAAGGGTTTTGGGCGAAGTTAAAACTATCGTTTCTAACGCCAATTTCAACACTTGGTTCCAAAAGACAAGCCTTAAAGACACCAAAGACGGGATTGTTTGGATAAATGTTCCAAATAGTTTTACCAAAGAATGGCTTAAAAATAAATATGATAAATTTCTTCTGGGTATTTTAAGAAAAATCGACCCTTCTACAAAAATAGTTGAATATGTAATATACAGCCAGCCTCAAAACGAACCAGAAAAATCTATTTCCAAATTTAAAATTCCATTTTCCGAAAAAGAAGAGGTCCCCCAGTTGGAATTCAATGATTTTTACAAAAGCGAAGATTCTTTAAACCCGAGATACACATTTGAAAATTTTATTGTCGGATCTTTTAACGAACTCGCCCACGCCACGGCAGTAGCGGTAACCAACAACCCCGGCACTGTTTACAATCCCCTTTTTATTTATGGCGGCGTCGGTTTGGGTAAAACTCATTTAATTCAGGCAATTGGCAATAAAATAAAAGAAGGTCTTAAAAATTCAAAGATAAGATACACAACTTCGGAAAAATTCGCCAACGAACTCATACAATCCATTCAAAACAATAAAACATACGAGTTTAAAGAAAACTACAAAAAATACGACGTCTTAATAATAGACGATATACAATTTTTGTCGGGAAAAACAAAAACACAGGAAGAATTCTTCCATGTTTTTAACACTTTGTATGAAAAAAATAAGCAGATAATTTTTTCTTCCGACAGGCCTCCAAGATCAATACCGGACTTGGAAGAACGGCTTAGGTCAAGATTTGAGGGCGGAACAATGGCTGATATTTCAGAACCGGAGCTGGAAGCCAGAATAGCCATCTTAAAATCAAAAGCTCAATTTAAAAACATTGATTTGTCTGGAGATATTGAAGAATATATAGCGACAGCCGTAAAAAACAATATTAGGGAGCTTGAAGGAGTGTTAAACCTTATATCCGCAAAATCAAAATTATTAAACAAAAACCTCTCTATTCAGGAAATAAAGGATTTAATAGATAAAAACCTCATTTATACCCGTAAAAAAGTCACTTTTACGAAAATAATAAAAGTGGTCGCTGATTTTTACGAAACACCGGAAGAAAGCCTTTTTGAAAAATCCAGAAAAAAAGAATTTGTTGTGCCAAGACAAATAGCAATGTATCTTTTAAGAGAAGATTTTAATGGTTCTTATCCTTATATCGGACAAAAGTTTGGCGGAAGAGACCACACTACTGTTATTCATGCTTACGAAAAAGTATCAAATGATATAAAAAAAGATCAGCAGTTAAAAACAGATATCCAAAAAATAAGAGATTTACTGTATAAGTAAAGTTGTTGAAAAAATGTTTATAAGTAAGTTGTATTACTGTGAATAATTTTTTAAAACAACAAACAATAGAAAAAGAAAAACACATATTATCTTTTAGTTCTCCACAGGTTGTTAAAAAAGAAAGTAAAAAATATTTATATTTTTAATTGATTTTTTAACATATCAACAATTCCACAAGATTAATAATAATAATAAATTTATTTAATTAAACTTCTTTAATACTATTATCATGCGTGCTGTTTGTGAAAAAAAATATCTTCAAAATGCTTTAATACTAAGCGAAAAAATAGCCGGTAAAAACAACACCTTACCGATATTAAACGCGGTGCTTTTGGCGACCGAAAAAAAATCAATAATTTTTTCGAGTACTAATTTGGAAATAGGCCTTAAAATATCAATTCCGGCAAAAATTGAAAAAGAGGGGGTTGTGGCTGTTTCGGCAAAACTTTTTTCATCTTTTGTTTCTTCTTTTAATGAAAACGAAGAAATGATCATTGATACCGTAAATAATAACCTTGTTTTATCGACAAAAAACAGCTCAACAACCATAAAAGGATATAATCCGAGCGACTTTCCTATTTTGCCAAAAATAAGCGAAAAGAAATCTTTTATTGTTTCTGCTTTTGATTTTGTTTTGGGTTTAAGGTCTGTTTTTTATTCTTCTTCTCTTTCTGAGACAAAACCGGAGATAAACAGTGTTTATATTTATTCTTCTTCAAAAACACCATTAACTTTCGTGGCAACCGATTCATTCAGGCTTGCGGAGAAAAAAATACCTTATAATTTAAACGATTTCTCTAATTTTTTAATCCCTTATAGAAATGTCATTGAAATACTTAAAATTTTTGAAAATCAGGAAGGAGATTTAACCATAAAAACAGATGACAACAACCTGAATATTTCTTCAAAAAACATAGAGCTCACCTCAAGATTAACAGACGGGACATTCCTTGATTACAAACAAATAATACCGAATAATTTTATAAACACAGCCCAGGTCAATAAAAAAAGATTTATAGACGCGATAAAAACATCATCTCTTTTTTCCGGAAAACTCAACGAAGTTAAGATAAAAATATATAAAAACGAAAGTTTTTTGGAGATACAAACCTCTAACCCGGATTTTGGGGAAAACACCATAAACATACCGGCTAAAACCGAAGGAGAAGATTTAGTGATGGTTTTTAACTATAAATATCTTATTGATTCAATTCAGTCTTTTAAAACAGAGGATCTCTTTTTTAAATTTAGCGGCGAAGGCAAACCTCTCCTTATAACCGGTTTTGGCGACAATTCTTTTGTTTATCTTGTGATGCCGATGAAAGATATCTAATGAAAAAAGTATCCGATTTTTTGTTTAAATTTTTTAATTTCCCTCCCCCAAGCGAATTAATAGAAGGTGAAATTAAGAAAATAATTGAAAATGAACTCGGTATAAAACCCGAGTTTTATAAATTAAGCGTTAAAAACAAAAAAATTTTTCTATCTTCTGTAAATCCCGTGATTAAAAACGAGATTTACATAAATAAAAACAAAATTCTGAAGAAAATAT
>JAQTSC010000008.1 GCA_028711505.1 Candidatus Paceibacterota bacterium
TATCGACAAGCGAAGCCAAAAAAGACATCGCTTCCTTAAATGAAGAAGATTATGAAAAAGCCTTGGAGAAGATAACGGAAACCGACCTTGCCGCCTACCGTTACAGGGAAGAATCCGAAAGCGACCCATTAAGAGTCGGCCTCATTGCAGAGAATTCTCCCAAAGAAGTGCTCTCTGCCACCGGAGACGGAGTGGACATCTACAAAATGGTCTCATACGCCTGGGCAGGCATTAAAGCCCAGCAGGAGAAGATAGATAAAATGGAATTGAGGATGGGGGAGCTGGAGGGGCTTGTCGCTTCGCTTGGAGGGGGCGGGGAGATGAGCGGGACAGGCCCGTTTTTGGAACAAATTACCGGACTTTTTAAAAATGCCTATTCTCTTGTTATAGAAAACGGCCTTTTGAAAATTACGCAAATTATTTCCGATAAAATTACCACCAAAGAATTTTGCATTGAAGATGTTTGCATGACAAAAGAACAGCTTAAGCTTCTTTTGGAAAAAAACAATATTTCGCCGGTTCTGGGAACGGAAACTCAGACGGAAACAAAAATTGAAACGGAAATAATTCTGGAAGAACCTGCCGTGGAAGAACCTGCTTCGCCGGCAGAACCCGCTCCGGGCGAGCCTGAGGAAGAAATTCTTGCGGAAGAAATATTGCCGACCGTTGAACAATCCTTGCCTGAAGAGGCTGCGCCGGAACAACCGGCGGCGGAATAATCAGAATTTTTTCGCGGAATCTATCGCTAATTTTTTCAGCCGAGGTATAATAAAAACAAGCAGATGAACAAAGGAAATATTCAAGATACAAACATTGATAAACTTCCGATAAAAGAAGCCGCTAAAATTTACGGTTATACGGAACAGCACCTTAGCCTGCTTTGCCGCACCGGAGAGCTTAAGGCTGAACGCGATGGCAAAAAATGGTTTACTCGCAAAAAATGGATGGAGGATTATATGGAAAAATTAAAAGAACAATACAAAAGGCAGGAAAACTATTTTACGATTTTGAGGCGCGGAGGAAAAATTCCGGTTTTTTCCGGTGAAAAGTTTTTGACGGCAAATTTATTAAGGGAAAATGAAAATCCAGCCCCTGGCTGGGACTGGGATAAGGCGCTTTTGGGAACAGATTTTGAATTGGAATCCGGACAGACTCTTTCCGAAGTTATCTCCGGGGAAGAGCCCGCTGTCGTTTCAAAACAAGATATAGACGCACAAGATGTTTCTGTTTCGGAAAAAGAATTTGAAAAAGTCTCTCCGCTTTTTTTGCCGAAAATGGCTTTCGCTTTCGCGTCTGTTTTGCTCCTCTTTTTCGGAATTCAGGTTGATTCGTCAAATGTCAAATCAGTCGTCCGCCAATTTGGCGGAGCGTATGCGTCGCTTCCAAGTTCTTTTTCAAATGCAGAAAACGCTTCTCTCTGCCTTGCTTCTTCTTATTCGGAACTTTTTGAAAAGACTGGAAATAAAATTGTCGGATGTTTTTTTGCCGGAAGGGAAGGCGGCGGATTATTTTTTAATAACGCTTCCCGTCTCGCGTTCGGTGTTTATTCAAACACCGCTTCCTGGTCTTTTGGCGCGCTGCCGGCGTTGGCTCGAAACATTGGAGATTCCGCGGTTTTGATAAGCGGAGCGGAATACTCGCCGCGGCATTTTCTTTCATCGATTTCATCCGCGGTTGAAAAAAATATAGCGGATTCTCTTTTGTCCGATTACAGCGAGGCTGTAGAGATTTATCCTGAAAATAATTTAGGATATATTTTTTCTTATCCTCCGGAAGGATGGCTTCCCGCTAAATTTTCAAAAATGGGGATATCTGTCGGAAATTCCGCAGTGAGAGCCCGGGAATTTGTGGCTGAAAAAATTATATCAAGGGGATTATCGACGGAATTTTTGGAGATGAAAGATTCCGCCACCGGAGAAATATGGTGCGTGAAAATATCCAAAGGAGTTTGGGATAAAACAAAAGGGCTTTGCTCCGAAGGAGAATAATTTTTAGTGAACCGAGCAGGTGATGCAGGGGTCGTAAGCGCGCACCAGCATTTCCAGAAGGCGTTCCGTTTTTTCGCGGGACGCGTTTTTGTTTTGTTTTAGAAGTTCGCTTGCGCTTTTTTCTATTGATGTGAGATTTTGCACCGTCGGCGTGATAATGTTGGCGTAAGTTATTATATTTTTTTCGTCAAAATGGAGCTCGTGGTAAAGCCCTCCGCGCGGAGCTTCTATCGCGCCGATTCCCGCGCCCTCTTTAATTTTAATGAAGGAGGGTTTGTCGTTTTCCAGTTTAATTTTCAATAATTTTTCAAGAATTTCTTCGGCCTCTTTGCGGTATAAAAGAATTTCTATCGCCTGCGCCAAATTGTTGTGAAAAGGATTTTCAAAATCAAGAAACGAGCGCAGGTTCCCATCCGGAAGAAAATGATAAAGCCTTGCCAAAGAACCGACAAATATTTCCCGTTTTTTATATGAGCCGAATTTGGCGGTGGAATTTTCCCGGATTTCTTCTTCAATATCTCTTTTGTAGTCTTTTATCTCCGTTTTTTCTCCCTTGCCGGATAAAATTATTTTTGATTCCTCGTCTATCGCCAGAAATTCAAGACTGACCTTAAGAGCGGGGAATTTTATTCCTAGACAGATTTTTAGAGCGAGTTCCGCTGACGTCCTGGTTTTTTTAATTTTATTTAAAAGTTCTTCAAGCTGTTTTTTTGCCGGGATTTTATGAAATCCGCCGATTGCCGTTGTTGTCGGGTGGACGTTTCTTCCCGCGACGACGAAAGCGATGTCATCGGAAACTTCTTTTATGGCGAGAGCCGCCTGAAAAGCTTTTGGATTTTTCGCGGCAAGTTCGGTGCCCCTGTCTATTCCCAGATAATCGGGGAGAGCGAGAAAAAACAAGTGAAGGCTGTGGCTTTGAAGCATTTGTCCGCAAACCATAAGTTCGCGTAAAAGTTTTGATGTTTCGCTTATTTTTATTTCTAGTCCGGCTTCGCATGCCGCGAGAGAGGCGAGATTATGGGCAATGGGGCAGACTCCGCAAATCCGCGGAGTTATCCAGTGTGATTCTTCAAGCGTTCTGCCCACAAGCATTCCTTCAAAAAGTCGTTCGCCTTCGTGAGTGCGGAGTTTTACTTCTTCTTTATCCCAATCGACGTTTAAACTGCCGTGACCTTCTATTTTCGCTATAAATTTATCCGTTTCCATTTTGTTTATCTTGTTTGTTTAAAAACATTGAAAAATATGAGTTTATCTCTTCTTCGGTGGCTATTTTTTTTAGCGTTTTTCTAAGTCCTTCTACGTTCGCGCCTTCGCGGATTCCAAAACATCCGTAGCACGGCGAACCGCCCGAAATGCAGATTGCCCCGCATCCGCCCTGGGTTATCGGTCCCAAGCACGGTTTGCCTGAAATTATCCGGCATTGGTTCTGTTTTACTTTGCAGTCAAAACAAACCGAATACGGCCTGTATGAAGGTTTTCTGCCTAAAAGAAGTTCTTCAAAGATTCTTATGACTTCATCGGCGTTAACCGGGCATCCGTGAATCATAAAATCGACTTTTACGTATGCGGAGAGGGGAAGCGCGTCGATGCCTTTCGGTTTATATTCCGGCGAGTAAATTTTTTTGTACCAATCTTCCCGTTTTTCTTTTTCCATTATTCCCGGTATGCCGGCGAGAGAAGCGCAGGCTCCCAGCGCGATTATATAGGTTGATTTTTCTCTCAGATTTTTTAAAGTGTCTATTTCATGCCGGGTCATCGGCGTCCCCTCTATAATGGAAGCGAACAGACTTCCTTCTTCTTTTTTTTCCTGGCCGAGTCTCCAGTCAACAATGTCAATTTGTTTTTCCAGCTCCAGAAATTTTTCTTTAAGCGAGACGAGCGCGACCTCGCATCCTTCACAATCGGTGAAGTCGTACAGAGCCACTGTCGGCTTGCGTTTCATTATTTTTTTCTTTTCTAGTCCCATGCTTTGTCTATTTCGTCAAAATTAAAAACCGGTCCGTTTGCGCAAACGTATTTATCTCCCGTCGCGCAATGCTGGCATCGTCCGATTCCGCATTGCATTTTTCTTTCCGTGTTAACAAAAATTCTTCTATCCGGAATTCCCATTGGCCTCAAGATTTTTTCAAGAGCATTAACCATGGGACCCGGACCGCATATCGCCGCGACGGAACTGGCAGGATTGATTTTCGTTTCTTTTACAATGTCGCTTACAAACCCCACGTGTCCTTTCCATTCCGGATGAGGATTATCCACCGTAAGAAAAACATTTATTTTTTTCTCCCATCTTTTTATGCTGTCTTTCATCAGGATATCGTCCGGAGTTTTAGCGCCGTAAAGCAGAAAAACATTTCCGAAATCTCGTCTGTGTTTTATTATGTATTCCGTAAGGCTGGCAATAGGAGGTATTCCGCATCCTCCCGTTGCCATAATTACGTCTTTCCCTACAAAAGTTTCAATCGGAAACCCGTTGCCGTGAGGGCCGCGTAATGTTATCCCGTCTCCTCTTTTAAGCCTGTGCATTGCCGAAGTGACATTTCCCCCCGTGTTTCTTACCACTATATCCAGATATTTTTTTTCATAAGGAGAAGAAGCGGCGCCGAAAGGCGCTTCTCCGTATCCCCAGATTCCGGCAAGCACGAACTGTCCAGGAATAAAAACGAGTCCGTTTTTGTCCGCGTTAAACACCCCTTTTGTTTTTTTAAGGCGAAAAAGTTTGGTGTCTTTTGAATGCTCTTCAATTTCCGCGATTTTTACTTGTTCGGGTAAATAAATATTATCCATATTCTAAAATTTAGGCTTTGTCGCGCGACGAATCGTATTTTTCGTTTAATTCCAAAAGGATTTTTTCTATATCAATTCCGGCGGGGCAATATTTTTTGCATCTTCCGCAGGCGACGCACTGCGATTTGCCGAATTCTTTGTAGCCGCGGACGAATTTATGAAAAAACCAATTATAATATCTTTCTTTTATGCTTGGGTGAAAGTCATGTCCTGCCTGTGAAGGCAGGCTGCCCGTGACTGTCGCGAATTCAGGCAATGTGCATGCCGCCCACTTTCGCGACTTAAAGCATTTTTTACCGTTCAGCTCGCACGTGTCTTCCGTTGAAAAACAGTGGCATAAAGGGCAGACATAAGTGCAAATTCCGCAGCCCAGGCATTTTTTACCGAGATCTTCCCAAAATTTCGGCATGCTTTTCCATGACCACCTGACTACATCCTTTAATTTTTCCGGGTCTTTAAGCATTTTGCGCAGTTCGGGCATCGCCAACGCCTCTTTTTTTTCTTCCCATCTGGCTTCTTGAATTTTGGAAAAGAAGCCAAGACTTGTTATTTTTCTTCCCTTTTCTGTGATAGCCAGGGCTTTGTATAATTCACCGTCTACTTTTTCAAGAACGAGGTCCACTCCGGCATGGGGGATTGCTCCGTTTTCGTTCACTATGGATATGATTGTTGCCGCGCTTCTTTTTTGAAAATAGAAGAAATCTTTTTCCGGCCGTTTCATTATCTCGTCAAGCTGAATAAGCGCTTCTGTGTCCCGCGTGTTTATGCCGAAAAGAAGTATTTCTTTCTTGTTCGCGCTGCCGCTTTTTCCTCCGTCCGGGCAGGCGATTATTTTGTTTTCGATTTTATTAAAAGAGAAAATTTTTTCTTCAGCCGGAAAGAAAATTCTTTTGGCCGGGTTTTTTGTCGTTTCGTAATCCAAATCCAATTCCGATTCAGGGAAAAATTTTTCAAAAAAAGATTCTCCCTCCGTTGGTTTTATCGGGGCGAAAACCTCGTTTTTTTCCGCGAGTTTTAGGAGAAGATTTTTAATTTCGCTTCTTTTTATGGCGAGCATTATACCCTTAGTTTAATCTTTTTGCGTTAAATTTTAAAATCGGGGGAATTTCGCCGCCGCGAACTTAATGTTTAGCCCAGCATCAGCCATTCCGGACGGAAGATTAGAAGAAGGCCAATTATTGCCATGGCTACGCCGCCGATAAGCGCGGACAGCCGGTTGTATTTTTTCGTAAGTTTTACCGATTTCAGGGTAATCATTGCGATAAGGAAAATAATTATGTCGTCCATCATAAAAACGAAAACATACAAAAGAAGATATCCGTAATATTGCCATGAAGGGAGTTCGCTTAAGCTTAGAACTTGCGTGTAAATTGCCGGAAGCCCGACAGAACAAACAAGCTCGACAATATTTACCGCCGCAGCAAGAAGAATGATTCCCAAAAGCGCCGCCGGCAGGTATTTTTTCTGCGCTATTTTTTTCAGTCTTTCAAAAATTTTCTGTTCTTTTTCGCTTTCTGAAACTTGGCAGACCTCGGTTTTTTCCGTGAAATACCTTTTAAGATAATAAAATCCGCTGGCAACAGCCGCTATCCCTACGGCGAGCCGCACCCAGAAAATAAATCCGAGGAAAATAAAAAGATTAAGCCACGCGGAAAGGAAAAGAAAATAAACCGCGGCCGAAGTGGCGATAAAAGTTATTCCCAAAAGCCACATTCTTTTTCTGTCGTTTATCCCGAGAAGAAGCCCGATAAGAAAAATAAGCACCCACATGGCGCAGGGATTGAATCCGTCTATGGCGGCAATCGCCAAAGTCAGAAGAGGGAGAGAAAAATTTTTGATGTTTTTTTCGCCAAGCAGCGGAATTTTGATTTTGTCGGGTATTTGCTGGGAAGCCGAGGCGTCCGGTGTTTGTTGCGGGTTATCGGGGTTTTCCGGGACCTCTTTTACTATAAGAGGAGCGACAATATCGGGACATTGCGCGCTTAAACATTCGTCCACAAGATTTCTTATAAGCTCGCCGGTGGTATTGGCGTCGCTGAATCCCGAAAAATAATTGTTTCCTATTATGGTGATAGGTATTCTGGTGGCATCTATTTTTAATTCTGTTCCTACTTTTTGCAGAAATTCAAAATTTTCAGGGTCGGATATTTCAAATTCTTTTATTTCAATTTTATCTCCGAGCTCGGTTTTTAAATCTTTTAAAAAAGCTTTTTCCGCCTGGCAATGGGGGCATTGGTCAGAACCGAACATATATATAGTAGCTTTGCTTTCCGCTGAGGCGAACATGGGGGAAGCGAAAACGAAAAAAAGGATCGCTATTTTCGCTGTTTTTGAAAAAATCATTTTTTAATTTTACACTTTTTAGGCGGATTGGCAAAGTTCAGCGTTTGTTTTTTGCATTGACTAAAAATATGTTTTAGTGTATTATGCAAATAAATAGTTCAAAGATAATTAAATAAAGAAAAAAGGGAGGATGATATGGAGCTTTTTTTTGTATGCTGCAGCAGGAAGTTCAAATTATCTCCAGTCAAGGGATTGAATGTCCTTTTGGGATGCTGTCCCGAATGCGAAAGCATCTGGCAAGGAGAAGAAAAGAAAGTTGCGAACGGAATGCTGAGCCGAAAGTTCAGCAGGATTGAAACAGGATGGGACGAGGATGCAAGCGCGAACTCCCGTTTTTTTGATTCTTTGTTGGGGCCAGATTTTGATGCCAAGGTTGAGGCGGATGCAGATAGGTTAGAGCAGCAGCTTCTTGAGGCGCTGGCTTCCGGCCTGGGAGAATAGTGATGCTAGAAGAACAACCAAAAAAGAAAAAGCCCTGGCTTGCGGAGCCAGGGCTTTTATTATTCTTTTTTTAAATCTCGTATAGAGATTTCTTCTTCGGTCCATTTTCCCGCTTCTTCCGGGTCAAAAAGAATTTTTCTCGTGGGTCAGGCACTGTCGGGTCTTATAACAGTGCTCGAGGATAAAGAGTATATGGTTACTTTACGCGAAAAAATGAATAACATCAAGAAAGTTGCCAAGTTTTACAACTACGACCTCCTCTTAGCCAAAAAGTAAAACGTTATTGCCCCGTGTCTGCCCTTGGGGCGAGCTTTGCACCCCGGGTAGACCTTTGGACACCTCTTGCGACATAGCCCACCGGTTTGACGAAATTTGAAAGCTTGGGGCGATTTGCTTAACTCGTCCGATATTAAGCAAATTACCCGAGTCACAATTGCTTAATTAAAGTAGTTCTTCGAGCTCGACAGCGTCGTCCTCGTCCACACCCAAATCTTCCATGATCTCCTGCACACGCTCGGCCGTGTCCTTATCAAGATCGTGACTTTCCATAAGCTCGGCAACTTCCTCGTCCGGAGTTTCTTCTACCGAGTCATCTTTAGCTGAATTAATATTGTCAGTCATAAATCGTTGATTCTCTAGTTTACAATTTTGATTGTCTGGACAATGCGATCAACTGTTGAATCAAGATCGAAAGATGTTCGCTCGTTCTTGCATGTCGTCTTCCGCGGATCATCGTAATTGTCGCATTGCGGATAGACCAGAGTAAAACTTACTGTCACCAATTTATTATCCTTGATCGTGGAGTAGTCATAAGTAGTGTAAATAGAACCGGCTGCACCCTCGCTATTTGCTTTGACACAATATGTTCGGTTGTCGACCATCCGCTTTGCTACTCTCTGGGGCAGACTGCTCTCGGCTGGCGTTTCTAAACAATTTAACTGATGATCATTGTTTGATACGGCAACCTTCGGAGGCCAAGATTGAGTAAAGATATAATCGGTTAATAATCTTTCCGGATACTTAAATGAGATTCCAGTTTGACCGTCAGTACTAAGTTTCCATAGATCATTATTTGCTTCATCCGGACATTGAGCAAATTCGCACTTGGGGCCAGTGCGTCCAACATATAAACCGTCTGGACAAAGCTTGGCTTCTTCTGTGCAAGCCATTTGTCCTAAATTTGCCGAACTGTTGAGTTGCCAAATTGAATAATTAAGATACCCGGCAAAACTTACCCAAAGGATGTATGGCAAAAGAAGCCACATGGCCGGACGGGATATTTTTGCAAAGGCAATGATCGTGGCGAGAATGGCCAGCCAAAGAAAAATCATCTCAAAAAGTGCTCCGCCCGGGCTGTGCAGACCGAAAAAGATAATTGACCAAAGCGCGTTTAAAACCATTTGAATTCCAAAAGCCCAATAGGCCAGGCGTTTACTTTTTCCGCTCTCGTCCTTCCAGACAAGATAAAGTGCGTAGCCCATCAAAAGAAACAGTGTTGTCCAAACCGGTCCGAATATCCATGCCGGTGGATTAAGAGCCGGCTTGACCAGCACCGGATACCAATCTTTTACCGAACCGATGGTAAAGTAGCTCCCCAGTCCTCCTGCCAACTGCGGGATAATAAGCGAAATGATGAGTTTGAATGTGTTGTTGATTTTCATAATTATTTAAATTTATGATCTTGATAAGACGCTTTTCGCTAATTGCTTTCGATAAAATAACTTTCTTGTTTCCTCAACAAGCACAATCAATATCGCTACCGGCACAATTGCCATCCAATCGGAAAGATTAAGTGGTACGGTTTTCAGAAATGTATTCATCGCTGGGGTATAAATAGCGAGCAGTTGAAGCAAAACAACAAGAACAGTTGAGCCCACTAAATATTTGTTAGAGAACGGATTCATCTTGAAAATAGACTTGTTGTCGGAACGGCAATTCCACGCATTAAACCATTGGAAGGCGGCTAGAACGGTAAGAGATATTGTCCAGGCTTTCGCCAAGTCGGCTTCGTAGTAATTGTTGAAAAGATAGAGTGTCCCGATAGCCATCACTACAGACATAAGCACCATTCTCTTTGCCATCAGTTTATCAACGAGATATTTCTTTGGCTTCTCAAGCTTGCCGTTGAGCAAATGATGCTCTTTGGGTTCCATGGCGAGCGATACATCAAGAAAACCGTCTGTAACAAAATTCAACCAGATGATCTGCGCCGCCAAGATTGGGAGTGGATATCCCAGAATAAGCGCGCCGATAATCGCAAAGACCTCGCCCATGCTGGTAGAAAAAAGATAGAGGATAACTTTCTTGATAGTTTTGTAAATACTGCGACCTTCTTCAATCGCTGGCACAATACTTTCCAAGTTGTCGTCGAGCAAGACGATGTCAGACGCTTCCTTTGCCACCTCAGTTCCAATATTACCCATTGCCACTCCGAGATCGGCGGCAACGAGAGAAGGCGCGTCGTTCACACCATCTCCAGTCATGGCCACCACTTCGCCTCGAGCACGGTAGGCCCCGATAATTTTCATCTTGTGTTCCGGATTCACCCGAGCAAACACCGAGACTGTTTTCAGTCTTTCTGACAATTCTGTATCAGACATATTGTCAATTTCCGGTCCGGTAACGACTTCGTCGCCTTCATGCCAGATGCCTATTTCTTTGGCTATAGCTTGGGCAGTTATCCTGTGATCGCCAGTGATCATCACCACTTTCACTCCGGCCATTTCTGCTTTCTTAATAGCCGAAGCCGCTTCGGGTCTGGTCGCGTCTTTCATACCGTAGAAGCCAACAAAAGCAAGATTTTTTATTTTTTCAGGTTTAAGTGTTTTGCCTACGTCCGGATCAATTGCAAAAGCCACGACACGCAAACCTTCCTGTGACATTGTGTAAAAAACAGACTCAAGATTTTTCCGATCCGCAGATGTCATTTCTTTACGTTTGCCATCCGACCAGACGGTCTCAGATAATTCCAAAATAACTTCGGGAGCACCGACAGTAGTTAGAAAATTCTTGCCATCAACAGCGTGAAGCATGGCGTGATACTTGAGCCGATAGTCAAATGGCAGTTCTCCAACAACAGCGGATTCTCGTTCGAGGTCTTCTTTGTGGAAACCGAGCTTTTGCGAGAGGACAAGCATGGCCGCTTCGGTCGGATCTCCACTGATTCGGAAACGCTTGTCTTCTTCGGAATACATCACTCTGGCACTAGCGCAAAAAGCACCAATTTTCCCGGCAAGTAAAAGTTCCGAATGGTTCGCGGCGTCAGTAATACGACCATTCAAGCTGATACTGCCAGTTGACTCATACCCAACACCGCCGATATCAAACATTTTATCTTCAACGTACACCTTTTGAATTACTAGCTCGTTTTTGGTAATAGTGCCAGTCTTATCAACAGCAATAATACTTGCTTGCCCCAAAGCTTCAACGGCCTGAAGTTTTTTGACGAGAGCATTGCGTTTGCTCATCCGCCAGACACCCATGGCAAGAATGAGAGTAACGACAATCGGGAGACCCTCCGGCACGATTGATACCGACAAGGAAACAATTGTCGTAAACATATCCTTGACCGGTTTGCCGACAACAATACCAAGGGTAAAGATCATTACCGAAACAACCGCAACAGTGGCAATGATAAGACGTGAAAGGTACCGAATGTTGGTTTTGAGGGGGATCTCAGTATTTACCAGCGCGATCTTGCTTGCAATTGCACCAATAGTAGTTTGCGACCCTGTTGCGACCACTACCGCTCGGCCATTTCCAGCGACGATATTCGTCCCTTTGTAGACCATGTTTTTATACTGCCCTATCGTCTCTCCGGCGGCTTCTCGTTCGCTAGTTTTATGCACCGGTTCTGACTCTCCGGTAAGTGCCGCCTCATCTACTTTGAGATTATGAGAAACGATAACGCGCATGTCGGCCGGAACTTTTTCACCTTCTTGGAGAATGAGAATATCGCCAGGCACCAGTTCCGTGTCCGGAATAATAATCTCTTTGTCATCCCGGAGCACGGTGGCTTTCGTTTCAACAAATTTCTTGAGAGCGAGCAGAGTGTTTTGTGCTTTACCCTCTTGAATCGTCCCGACAATGGCGTTAAAAAGAAGGACGGCGAGGATAATTGATCCATCAACAACTTCACCAATAACAAACACTACGATGCTGGCCGCTACCAGTATATAAATAAGAGGGCTTTGAAATTGATGCAAAAAAATAGTAAAAATACCGTCCGCTTTTGCCTCCGGTAGTTTGTTTTGTCCGTATTGCTTCAGTCGAAGTGTTGCCTCTGCGTTACTCAAGCCATGCTCGCTTGTTTGTAATTCTTCAATGACGGCTGTTG
Organism: Candidatus Paceibacterota bacterium; assembly: GCA_028711505.1. Lineage (NCBI taxonomy): Bacteria > Bacillati > Minisyncoccota > Minisyncoccota bacterium. The sequence continues at coordinate 11,893 of JAQTSC010000008.1, forward strand.
ATGATTTTGTGTGCCAAGATGTACTCATATTTTATTTAACGCAATTATTTCTTTTTGCTGTATTATCCAGAACAGCGCGGATTTCCTCGCTGACAAAATTATTGTCCAGAATTCTTTTTAACGCATTGAGTTGTCTTGGCAGAATTGATTGACCACACAATTCCTGTACGCGATCAGCAACTTTTCCGATGTCATCGAAAGGCATAACCATGTTCGCCAAACCGACCTTTTTCAGAACTTCAGCGCATCCCATCGTATCACTTACCAGAACCGGAATGCCAAGGCACGCCGCTTCCATAGGAACGTTGCCGAAGGTCTCAAAAGTCGAAGGACAGACGATCAATCCTTGCGAAAGGTAAAACTTTTTCAATCCCTCTGCGGTCATCGAAGGCAAAGTCTCGATTGTTTTCGGCATTGTTTTCAAATCTGCATTCGGATTAGTGACAAAAGATGCAGTATGCCTCCATTTGCGTTTTTGTAGTTCAAGGTGCAATTCAAAAAATTTATTGAAGTTTTTAATTTTTGAATATCGGCCAACTGCCGCGATCCTCCTTTCTATTGAAGCATCAACCGCGCTGGGATCGGTAAAGATGCTCGCCACCGGGTTTGGAATAACATAACTATTCTTTATTTTACTTTTAACAACCAGCTCTTCCACGGTCTTCTTGCACAACCCTGATGGGAAAATTATTTGTGTAGAATTTTTTACTACCGATTTCTCCATCGACAGAAAAAGTTTCTTTAATTTTTCCGGATAATGTTCCGTCTCTTTTGACAAAACTCCCGAATACCACAAGATCACGGGAATCTTTTCCTTTTTGGCGGCTATAGATATAAGCCAAGGCATATAGTATGTTCCGCTAAGTAGCACCGCATCAGGGCGAGTTTCATTCAGAATGTTTCTGATAATCTTTATGGGCTCTTTGTAGATATTTTCGACATCTTTAAGTGTATTATTGTGTTTTAGCACATCCATTAACGGCAAATGATGAATGTTTACAATATGATGGTCGAATATTTCCGGATCAAAATGCCTGAAAAGTGCCGGGCCTTTCATGTATATCCGGCTGGTCAATTCCAATCCGATGAACTCATAGTCGAGTTTGTATAGATAATTCACCAAATTGAGGTTAGATGAAGTGATCCCTCCTACATTGTCTCGCGTTAAGTTAATTGCTATTTTCATATTTTGTTTTTATCATTATGCTCTAATAATTTCTCGGCTGGGGAGATTCCGCCAAGGGCTTCGTGCGGAAAATAATTCCAAGCATCGGTTACCAGCTCAAGAACATTGCTTAATTCAGAAGCATCTCCGCCACGATCAAACATGGCTACGACTTTCATCATATCGTCGTTATCATCTTCATGAAAAATAACATCTCGAACATGATCCAGAGTAAAATCACTCTCGGTCTCTTTGAGCATATCCACGAGCTCCTGCTCGATTTCTTTCCGGCGTTCTAAAATTTGCTGTTTTGATTCGGTTTGCATAAAGTTAAACTTTTGGTTCCTCTTTTTTCTCGGCCTTAGCTTTTAATTCTGCCTCAAATTCACTATCTGCTAAAAATACGCCCCATATCTCAAAAATAAATCTATCGATATCTATCGGCTCGATAACTTGATACATCATTGCTTCGGCATCATCACGTATACGCAATGTGCTATTTCTGCTCTCGCGGTCATAGTCGTCTCGCCATCTCCATAATTCACGAACGAGCTGATCGTGATGTGGTAACCCTCCTATATTGTGATTTTTTGGATCAAACCCAGTGGGTAATCCGGCCGGTAAATTAGTTAGATACTTGGCAAAATATTTTGTTTCAAACTCAAGTATTTTCACCTTCAAATCAACAACAATATCCTTCCAGCCCTTTTTGAGTGCGAGTATACCTAAATAGCATGCTTTCTCTAATACCCGAGGCTCATCGTATCCATAACCACTCGTTGTTTTATCAAGAGCATGCTTCGTAAAAGAATATAAGCTTGGCAGGTACCCCTTGCTTAAGACACTGATTCTACAATCTGATTCGACCTTTGGATACCCGATTCATGCCTCATGGCGAACAATGCCGGAGGCATTTTCAGTATAGTATGGATTCGGGAATTGTTG
>JAQTSC010000009.1 GCA_028711505.1 Candidatus Paceibacterota bacterium
CAACAATTCCCGAATCCATACTATACTGAAAATGCCTCCGGCATTGTTCGCCATGAGGCATGAATCGGGTATCCAAAGGTCGAATCAGATTGTAGAATCAGTGTCTTAAGCAAGGGGTACCTGCCAAAGCTTAATCGGCATATCAGGATTTTCAAAAGAGTGCGAAGAAGAAATTATGGAAGAATGAGCGCCTATTCTGGTATAGTCGCCTATTTCTATTCCACCCGCTCCGTCAATAAAACAAAAATGGCTTATGCCAACATTATTACCTATACTTATTCTTTCGGGAAAAAGTATTGTAGTACGGTCTCTTAAAGTAAATCCTTTGCCGCATTTTTTGAGAAAAAATCTGTAAAATATCAACCTAAGGACCACCCCCACTGCCGAAGGCACAAGGTCGAGCATCCCTAAGAAAAAATCTCTTACTACATACTTCAAGATAATATCTCTTAAAGAAATTTTTTCGTTGATAAGAATCATATTTTTAAAACAGCCATCATGCCATTCCAGTATTTTTTTATATCATTTAAACTTCTTATCTTCGATGCTCTTCTTAAAATATATCTCGGTCTGAAGTGGAATTTACGAAAAGCATATTTTCGTATCGCTTCAATTTCCTCAAAATTTTTATATCCATAAGGCAAAAAAGTGGCGAAATATCCGGTTGAACGGCTCCAGTCTTCCTCAAACCTGCCCCATTTGCCGCTTTTTACCTGATTATACAATTCCGTGCCCGGATAAGGAGTCATTATGTTGAATTTAATGTAATCCGGATTTATTTCGCATATTTTTTTGATTGTTTTTCTCGTTTTTTCCGGTGTATCTCCCGGCAATCCTATTATGAAATTCGCCCGCACCTCAATACCCGCTTCTCTCGTAAGCCGCATGGCTTCTTCCGCCTGTTTAACCGTAATTCCTTTGTTGATGTTATTTAGGCATTCCTGATCCAAACTTTCTACACCGTAAAAAATCGAATAGCATCCGGCTTTTTTCATAAGTTTCAACGTCTCAAAATTCACCGTATCAACCCGCCGTTCGCACGACCATGATATCTTTATTTTTTCGCTTATTATCTTGTTGCAAAAATTCCTTGTCCATTCGTCTTTAAGCCCCCACAAATCATCCCAGAAATTTATATTTTTTATTCCGTATTTTTTTATTAAAAATTTAATTTCCTCGACTACCTTCTCCACTGAACGATTGCGGTAATTTTTCCCCCACACATTTCTGCTTGCGCAAAAAAGACAGCCAAACGGGCAGCCTCTGCTCACAATCATGGTAGTCATCGGAAGTTCCTTATAATGGTGAGGCGAAGGACGGTATTTCTCAATCGGGACAAGGTGCCTTGCCGGCATCGGCAATTTGTCCAAATCCTGTATCAATTCCCTTTTTTCATTGACAAAAACATTTCCGCTTTCATCTTTATACCCAAGCCCTTTTACATTCTTCAAACTACTTTTTTTATTCAATGCCTCCAAAAGTTCTATCAAAGTGTTTTCACCCTCACCCATCACGACAATATCCACGCAGCTGTTTTTTAAAACTTCTTCGGGCATGATAACCGGGTGCGGACCGCCAAGGCAAATTGGCGCCGAGCTTATTTTTTTTATGGCTGATGCGTAATCAATAACCCGGCGATAGTTTGAAGTATTGCAGTATATTCCAACAAAATCCGGAGAAAAATTTTCAACGTATTCCACAAGCTGCCCGATATCGCTGTTCAGTAAATCCGAATCATAAACTTCAACTTTGTAGTTTTCTTTCTCCAAAACAGCCCCCAAAGAAAGCAGTCCCAAAGGAGGAAGGCATGTGCCTATGGAAGAAAGACCTCTCCCGTACCGTTCCGACATCGGAAAAGGCGGATAAATTAAAATTATTTTTTTTATCATGAAAAAATATTTTCTCTCGGCTTTCTATTCATTTTCTACAATACTCTCAATATCGTAGACTTTGTCTTTTGTTGAAGCGAAATAATTTTTTGAAAGCATATCGGCTAAAAGACCGAAAACTAAAAACTGAATGCCGATCAAAAAACCAAACATAAACAAATTGGTTAAAGCCGTGTTTGAGAGGTCCAAACCTTCAAAAATCTTAAGATAAGCCGCCCAAATGCCGGCCGCCGAAGAAACAAAAACCAAAAAGAGTCCGATTGTGCCGAAAAGATGCAGCGGCCTGCTTGCGTATTTTTTCCAAAACCAGACGGAAAACATATCCAAAACACCCTTTATGCCCCTGCTTAACCCGTATTTTGTCCTGCCGAGAGCTCTGGACCTGTGGTTGACTTCAATCTCTCCCACTCTAAAACCTTTTATACTTAAAATACCCGGAATAAAACGGTGCATTTCGCCGACCAAATCAACATGGTCAAAGCATTCTCTTTTGTAAATTTTTAAAGTGCAGCCGCTATCGTGTATGCCGTCGTCTATTAAAATTCTTCTCAATTTCGCCGCGCAAAAAGAAAAAAACTTCTTAAAAACGGGGTCCTTCCTGTTCTTGCGCCATCCGGCCACCACGTCAAGATTTTCGTCTTTCAATTTTTGAATCATTTTCGGGATATCAGCCGGGTCGTTCTGCATGTCTCCGTCCATGGGGATTATAAGATCGCCTGTCGCGTTTTTAATTCCGGCATCCATCGCCGCAGTTTGCCCGAAATTTTTTCTGAATTTAATTATTTTTATTCTTGCCAATTTCTTTAACTCAGAAAAAGTGCCGTCAGCCGACCCGTCGTCAATAAAAATAATTTCAAACTCTTTTCCCAAAGATTCCATCACTTTAAAAACTTCGTCGCGCAAAACCGTCACGTTTTTTTCTTCGTTATAGACAGGTATGACAACGCTAATTTTTTCTTTATCCTTTCCCAAATGACTCATAATTTGTTTGGATTTAATTAAAGTTTGATTTATCATTAAAATAACTCTTTTTTCAGTATTTTTCAATGATAAAAACGCTAAAAGAAAAGACGGAAAAAACAATAAATTTTCTTGAAAAAATGCTCAGGACAGACATACGATACCTTATAAAAGGTTATTTTTGGCTTATTTCCGAATACGCATTTTCTCTTTTGGCGGGGCTTGCCACGTCTGTCGCTTTTGCCAACCTTATCCCACCGGAAGCTTACGGAACATTCCAATATGTGCTGACAATCGTATCTTTCTTGTCACTTACCACTCTCACAAGGCTCAACGACTCGCTTACCATAAGCGTGGCGAAAGGATTTGAAGGCGGAATAATAAAAATCTTAAAAACTAAAATTAAATGGGGGCTTTTGGGAACTTTTGCCGGCATTATTTTAAGCGCTTATTATTTTTATCAAAACGATTCCACTCTCGCGCTGCTGGTTCTTATAGCGGCGCTTTTCGTTCCTGTGCTCGACACTCCTTACGTCTACAGCAATTACCTTATCGGCAAAAAAAATTTCAAGGTCCTTTCTCTTATAAACAATGCCGCGTCAATAATTTATTCAGTTTGCATAGTCATTACTCTTTTTCTCTCCAAAGATGTCGTCTTTATAATAGGATTTTATTTTCTTATAAATTTCCTCATCCGTCTTTTCGCCTTAATCTTTGTCCTCAAAAAATACAAACCGAAAAAAGAAACGGAGAGCCAGACGATAGATTACGGAAAAAAAATAAGCTATCTGAACATTTTCAATACGGTTGCTTCGTCCATAGACAATATCTTCGTATTTCATTATCTGGGCGCCGCCGAGCTCGCGGCTTACGCCATAGCAAAAAAAATGCCGGAAAAGCTTAAAGATCTCATAACCTTTTTGACGCCGCTCAGCGCTCCCAAATTCGCAGCGAAAGACATCTCCGACCCTTATATCAAAAACGAATCTTTAAGAAAATCACTTTTCTTAACGCTGGCAATGCTGGCCGTAATTTTAATCTACGCGATATTCGCGCCGCTCATCTTTAGTCTGCTTTTTCCCGTATATGCCAAATACGTAAGTCTTTCAATAATCTACGCCCTGTCCATCCCCGTAGCTGCTTTCGGCGCCCTGCTTCTTAATTTTATGGAATCGAAAAGACGGATAAAACCGCTCGCAAAATTCAACATAGGATTCGCCCTATTAAAAACGATGATAATGCTTTTCGCGATAAAATACTTCGGCCTAACCGGACTTATTTGGTCTTTTGCCTTAACAAGAGCTTTAAGTTCAGCGATGATAACTTATTTTTTTGTCAAAGAAACATAATAATTGTTTACCGCAAGGAAATCTGTTAAATTTTAATAATTCATAAAAAAATCCGGATATGAAAATTCTACTATTAACACCGCCCGCCTTTTGCGACATAGGGCATGTAAGTTCCAGCGCTCCGCCACTAAGCCTTCTGTATTTAGCCGGCTATCTGAGAAAAAACGGCTATGAAAACATAAAAGTGATAGACGCCGACGCGGTTCAGATGGACTGGGGTGAGATGAAAACAATGTTTGAAAAAGAAAATCCCGACATAGTCGGAATTACCGGCGTCTCTTTGATTTTTCCGACAATAGTCAAAACAGTGAAACTGGCCAGAGAAGTTTTGCCCGGCAAAAAAATAATCGTCGGCGGTTTTGCCGCCACAACGGAATCGGAAAAAATTTTAAGGGAAACGCACGGCGCGATTGATTTTGTGGTCAAAGGCGAAGGAGAGATGACGCTTTTGGAACTTGTCCAAAAAATAGAGGGAAGATCCGATGATTTCAAAAACGTAAAAGGAATCGCTTATTTGGACGAAAACAATAATTTCATCCCGACAGAACCGCGTGAATACATAAAAGACTTAAACTCCATTCCGTGGCCGGCTTATGACCTGTTGAACAAAGACCCGAAAACTTACAGAGGAATGCCGCATGACTCGGAAGGAATGACTCGTCCAGTGGCTGTTATGATGA
>JAQTSC010000010.1 GCA_028711505.1 Candidatus Paceibacterota bacterium
GGCTCCAAATCAAGCTCAATACTTTTGGCATCAACTTTTTCAACAATTTCCAAAAGTTTTTCTTTTAACTCTTCGCTATTTTTAATGCCGTCCAAACACTCAATATTCGGCTTAATCCCTTTTTCAAGATACCACATCAAATCAAAATAATCCCTGCCTTTAACTTTAATAAGAACATCGCCTTTTTTATCTTTTTTTTCCCATTTTCTGTACAAAACCGCCCTGATTTTCGTTGACATCAATGTCGGCAAATCAAAAATTTTAACCAGAATGGATTTATTAAATTTAAACAAAGGCATAAATTCCGTTTTGTATTTCCGGCAAAAGTCAAAACCGTTGAAAATTTCCACTTTTAAAAAAAGTAAATCAGATTCGCCGATTTTTGCCAATTTTAATTCGCGAAGAATCGGAAATTTAAGATAAACTCTGAATTTTTGAACCGAAGCAACAACATCCAAATCGGTATTTTTTTTAAAATATTTTTCCAGATCAAAAGCCAGCAAATCAAGCTTGATTGAACTTTTTAAATCCACAAAATCAAGATCTTCCGACAAACGAGGCAGGTCAAAACAATGCTTGAGCGCGGAACCGCCATAAAAACACAGCTCGCTGTATTTCGGATGAGAATAAATAAAATCCAAAACCAAAATCTGAAGATATTCTTTCAAAATATTCCTCTTAAACACATCGCTTGTTGAAACGGAATTATCGATCAAATTTTTTAAAAATGTTTTTGCTTCTTCCATTGTTTATGTGAATAAATGATTAAAAATTTGTTTCATTTTCCCGGATCCTTCAAGTTTTATATAACCCTCCAGCTCTTTTTTGTCGGCCTTATTGAATTCACCCAAATTCAATCTTAATTCTTTTACCGATTCTTCGTTGACAAGCGAATTTTTTCTGAAATAAAGAAAATCAAAAAACGCTTTGGCCTTGGTCGCTTTAAAAACAATCAGCTTCCCGTGTCTAGTCTCTTTAAACCCGCAAAAAAGATCCTTTCTGATGCTATGATACAAAAAATTGCCGAATTCATTAAAAAAATTGGCGGTCTTTTTTTTCGTTACAATCGTATAGCTGGCAGGCACTTCAGTCAAAATATTATAATTGTAAAGTATATAATCCATACTCAAATAAGACGGCTGGCGCATAATATGAGCCAAAAATTCCAAATAAGCGGAGAAATTTCCGGTTTTTTTTGATTCTTCGATATAATCTTTGGCGACATAAAGGCCTTTTTTAATGCGAATAATTTTTCCGGCCTTGGAATAACGGGAAAAAAGAGTTTTAAGATAATTTCGGTTTTTTTCCGCCGCGCTTAAATTGTCCATGCTGAAATAAGGCAATACTCTTGCCAAAGAAATTATCCGGCTGATTTTTGATTCTGTCTTGTTTCTCATAATATACTATAATAGTACACTATCGGAAATGACTTGTCAAGAGCGTTTTTAGTGTTTTTAAAGGCATCGAATTCGACCCCTTTGAAATTAGGATTATTTATCTGCTCCCAAATGCCCAAAAATCCTATCGTGCTAAGGTTGTATTACCGTAATTTTATCATATTTTGGGGTATAAAAAAAGCCCGCAAAAGCGAGGTCAAAAGAATCAAATACTTTTTTTACGCTTAATAAAATTGTACCTGATGTGCTCTGTAGAAAACATTCCAATTTACCAAGACAGCACAATAGTTACATTGTGCGTGAATATCCTCAGCATGATTTCCCGGCACTGGCTCCAAAATGTCCGCGCTCGCAAGAAGCTATCCAGATTCCGTTTTATCATACTGAAAACAGTTTCCACTTGCCAGCGCTGGCCATAAGCTTTTTTGTTAAATCGGGTAGCCATAAGACGGCGATAATAGGTGCTTGGTAATTTTAATGTTTTTCTGCCGATCAAAGACGGGATAAAAGATTTAATATGCAATTGTTCCCGAATAAAAACATGGTTTTGTTCTCCGTCATAACCGGCATCGGCCAGTAATGTATGAATTGGTTTTTGAGCGACAGCCTCCAGTATTGCCGGCTTGAAATGTGTACGATCGAACTTTGGTCCTCGTTCCGGGATACCGGACAGAATCAGATGATTTTTAGTATCGCAAACAATGCCTACCTTGGGAAAACGCTGATAATGAGAGGTTTGATACTTATCCTTAACCGCTCTATCTCGGCGCTGAACAAAGTATCGGCTGATATGATGAGATTCAAATCCACTGCCGTCCAGAGCAGCCAAAGACACCTTGGGGCCGATCAATTTCTCTTCATGAGCTATGGATAGAATACTTTTGATAAGTTTCTTAATTGTTCTTTTGTTCAAAAGCTGGCGGGCTGATTTTTGCAGGGTGGTAAAATGTGGCACTTGATTAAGTTCGAGCACGGCTCTGATATCAGAAGAATCTTCCAGAATAGCGGCAATACCCCGATAATCAGTTTTAAAAAATTCTTTTAGCACTAAACAAGCCGCTAGCTGGGGCTGAGTAAATTTTTTTGGGCTCTTGGGATGAGTGTAAGCCGGCAAGCTTCGCAGAGCCGCAGTATACGCTACCCGAGCCACAGATAAAGGAGATTTAGATGTAGTCATATGCTATATATTATACCAGAAAAGGGGTGTTTTCTACAGAGCACACCT